>CANQLQ010000166.1 GCA_947624755.1 uncultured Clostridia bacterium
CGCAGGAGGGGCGAAAAACAGTCCGGTGGACTGTTTCTTTTTCGGTGGGGATTCTCACCTGTCGGCTCGGTCGGTGCTTTTGCGTCGTTGACGCAAAGGTCGTCCCCTACGCGATTTGTAAAAACATTCAAATTTCGACAGCTCATAAATTATTTATTAATCAGTTTTGGCAAGCGGTCATATCTTCAAATGTTTCTCTTCTGACCGCAACATATGAATCATTGCCGTTTAGCATAATTACAGGCGGTTTTGCAATCGCGTTATAATTTGAAGCCATCGCATAATTATATGCGCCCGTAGTCAGAACTGCAATAATATCTCCGCGTACAGGCTTTGCAATTGAAACGCCCTCCTGGATAAGGTCGCCGCTTTCGCAGCAGCGTCCCGCTATTGTACATTCATAGTCAGCCTTTTCGTTCATCTTGTTTGCAACAACAACGGTATACGGTGACTGATAAAGAGTGTATCTCGGGTTGTCCGGCATACCGCCGTCAATAGAAACATAGTTTCTAAAGCCTGAAATTTCCTTTCTTCCGCCAACCGTATACAGTGTAAGACCTGCGTCGGCTACAATACTTCTGCCCGGTTCCATAAGAATCTGCGGCATTTTTACACCGTATTTTGCACATTCACCTTTGATAAGCTCTGCAATACCTTTGATGTTCGCGGCGTAGTCAATTTCAGGGTCGCTCTCAACATACTTAACGCCCATACCGCCGCCGATATTGAGCGTATCCGTTTCAAAGCCGAGTTCACTTTTCATATCGACAATAAACTTTATCATAATAATTGCGGCATCGCAGAACGGTTTATATTCAAAAATTTGAGAACCGATATGGCAGTGGAAACCTTTGACATCAATATTATCCATTGAAAGAGCAAGCTCAAGGAGTTCTTTTGCCTGTCCTGTTTCAATCGCCGCGCCGAATTTTGAATCTACCTTACCGGTTGAAATTTTTGCGTGCGTGTGCGGGTCAATGCCCGGAGTGAGACGAAGAATAACTTTCTGTTTGATTCCCCTGTCTTTTGCAAACGCGTTGATTACCTTGAGTTCGTCGGCATTGTCGCACATAAAATAACCGATGCCTTTATCCATACCGAAAGAGATATCAAAATCTGTTTTATTATTTCCGTGAAAATATGCTTTTTCCATTGGAAAGCCCGTCGATGCCGCCGTGTAAAGCTCACCGGAGGAAACAACGTCAATACCCATTCCCTCTTCTGCCATTATTTTATAAATGTGTTTAAAGCAAAGAGATTTACTTGCGAAAAGCGGCATTGATTCACCACCGAAATATTCACTCATCGCTTTTTTGTAGATTCTGCATTTTTCACGAATTTTTTGTTCATCCATTATATATGCCGGAGTCTGATATTTTTCTGCAAGTTCAACTGTATCGAATCCTGCAAAAGTAAGATGTCCTTTTTCGTTTACACCGAGGTTATTACAAATCATTTTTTCAGTCCTCTCATTTTATTTAACCGATGGATTAAGAAACGCGTTGATGACTTTACATCGGTTATGTATCTATGCATTAAAGCATATGCGCTCTGATTTCTTCACCGCTCATATAAGTAAGATCAGCCGGAGCGATATCAAATACAGTTTTACAGCCTGTTTCGCCTTTACTAAGCAGTTTATATGCCGCTCTCGCATAAGCGGCAATTACACTGCCTGTAAATTCAGGGTTAGACTCAAGGTTAAGGCTGTATTCAATAGTATGCTTTACGTCTTTGTTAAAGCCGGTCACGCCGCTTCTGATAACGCTGCCGCCGTGAGGAATACCACTGTGGTTAGCTTTAAGCTCGTCCATCGAGATGAAGGTTACGGTCGTATCATAGTCTGAGAAGTAGTTAGGCATAGTTTTGATTTCTTTTTCAATTCTTTCTTTGTCTGCTCCCTCTTGCGCAACGACAAAACATTCTCTTGTATGCTTCTGTCTTGTGGTAAGCTCAGGATTTTCACCGGCACGAACACTTGCAAGAGCCTGTTCAACAGGAACGGTATACTGTCTTGCGTCAATAACGCCTTCAATTCTGCGAATAGCATCTGAATGACCCTGGCTTACGCCCCTGCCCCAGAATGTATAATCATTACCGTTGGGAAGGATTGCATTCATATAAAGTCTGTTAAGCGAGAACATACCCGGATCCCAACCGCAGGATATTACGGCTATATTTCCGTTTGCCTTTGCCTTTGCATCAACATTAGAGAAATGCTCCGGAATTTTTGCATGGGTGTCAAAAGAATCAATTACCGAGAAAAGTTCTGCAATTTCCGGTGTTGACTTCGGAAGGTCTGTTGCGCTGCCGCCGCAGTTTATCATAATGTCGATTTTATCTTTATAAGCGGCCATATTGCTGTAAGAATCAACCTTTACTCCCGGTGTGTTAACTGTAAGAGAAGAAGGATCTCTTCTTGTAAATACTGCAACAAGCTCCATATCTTCATTATTAAAAACCGCCGCTTCAACACCTTTGCCAAGGTTGCCGTAACCTACAATACCTATTCTTATCATTTTAAACTACCTCTTTCTTTATTAAGGAATCTCTGATTACATCACGCTTAGGGCTTAATCAGAGCTTCCTTAATTTCAACAAAAATAAAAATTTTCATTATATATTATATACAATTAGCAGACTAAATTCAAGTAATGTAAAGAAATAAAGTAAATTTTTGGCGTTGTTACACAAAGATTACCGGTCAGATATAATGTCAGACTTTTTTAAGTATAAATTTACTCGCTTCGCCCATACCGCTCACACTAAGCAGATCTGTATTTTAGAAAGCATACTTAATTGATCCGCGCTTACTTGAAATTGCTTATCATACAAAAGAAAAGCTTCCGCTTTATCCTTTATTGCAAAAAACGCTTAAATTTATATAAACACACCAATACTCGGTAATACATAAAGTATTGACTTAAATTTTTGAAATATAAAAAAGAAACTTCCAAATTAGTGACAAAGAGTTTTCGCGGTGTAAAATTATAATTTTATATAATTTCTATCCCGCGTAATTGCCGCACGCCATGCGTGCTGAGTATTAGATTTAATCAGAGCTTCCTTAATTTTGCTTTCTTCACACCCAAATATAGAACACACTGCTTGAAGTTTATTATTCTTGAATGGTGTTCTAATTTTATATGGCGGAAAAACAAGCTGCTTTTTTAATTATCACTACAGTAAGGGTCAGCGGTACTCGTAGTTCGCGTTGTATTATTGTTTTAAATAAATTTTCCTGCAATTTAAATTTGTCCGGATATTTTATACATTATTTACCTAAACCAATCATTTGCAAATACACAATATTTAAAAAAATCCATTGCTTTATCTTGACCTTGATAAAGTTATAATGTATTATATTAAGGAACCACTGAATAAATCACGCCAGCCGGCTGAACGCGCATCTTGCACCGATATTTTCTGTCATTTTTGCAAAAAATATGAATTAATAGCAGTTCCCTTAAATACGGCGCAAGCGCTCTTAATAGGCGTTCCGGTGTTTGATTGTATCACCACAGAAAAACGAAAGCATAAAACTTTTCTTCCCAAAAGACAGGAATTATCTTTCGTTTAGTTATATATAATGTCAACTTAAAACATATAAGGAATCACTGATTAATACAAGCTACCCTGCTTGACGGTAAATTATTCCGTCATTTTGCCCAAAAATTCTCGTTAATACACAAAGTATTGCCTCAAATTTTTGAACAAACTGACGAAAAATTTCCTCGCCAATCAGGGCATCCTGAATTAATCAGTGCTTCCATAAATATCAATTGAATTTTTTGAAAGGATAGCTCATCAATGAAAAACATTTTTTCGGGTGAAATTTTAAATATAACGACCTTCAAAAAGGGTTTTGTTTTTGCCGCAAAAGAATCTGACGAAAACGGCAAGTTCGTTGCAAGATTTTATGGCTTTGATGCGGAAAACAACAAATTTACAAGGATAAAAAAGTCAGTTTTTCTTAAAATAAAATTCGGATATGAATATGAAGAAATTGCAAAGGCGTTGGGCGATTATGTTTCGTGTGATGTCGGTTTTCTCAACGACGGCAAAATTATGGCAATTTATCCCAACGGGGAGTATACCATTTTTAATGAAGACGGTTCGGTAAATGTATCTTCTCAGCTTACATATCATGGCGCTGACGTATGCGACATTGCGGTTGACGGACAATATATTTGGTGCGCCGTTCCGAGCGAAAACGCAGTTATAAAATATTCTCCGCGCGAAGGAAGGATCCTTCTTCGAATCGGAGGCGGCAAAACCACGGCCTTTGAAAAACCTACCAGCGTAACCCTGCTCGGAAGCAATCTTTATATCTGCAACCAAAATTCTCGAAAAATCAGAAACCTTAACACACTTACAAATTCCGTACGCGATTACAGAGTTTTTAATGAAAAGGTTTTTAAATATATCAATGTCATGTCTCACGAGTTTGTTTGGCTTCAATCGGGTCTTTACACGCTTGACATTTGAAAACATTGACCTGCATTTATTTATAATAGGGAAGCTTATTAAAATTTTTTGAGAATAATTAAGGCATTTTTAAAAGTACAGTTCAAAAAAATAATGATTGAAATTCAGCTACAAATATATAAGTGAAAATGAAGAGACAAGGTCTATGAATAACGGCGCGAGCATAAGTATTCATAGATGCTGATGACTTAGAGGATTTTCATGGTGCAACGCCCTATTGCCTTAGTTTTAAAGCTGAAAAACTTAAAATTATTATTTCTATATGTAAAAATTGGTTCGTATCTATTGACTAAAAGATTAAAAACGCAAAAAAATATAAAAAGTGCTTGACAAGAAGATGATAATGTTATATAATTACAAAGCATTAAGAAATGACACATCGCGGAGTAGAGCAGTTGGTAGCTCGTCGGGCTCATAACCCGGAGGTCATAGGTTCAAATCCTGTCTCCGCAACCATATAATAGGTCTGTCGCAAATTGG
>CANQLQ010000167.1 GCA_947624755.1 uncultured Clostridia bacterium
GTGCCGAGGGTTCAAGTCCTTCTGCCCCTGCCACCGAAAAATCGCGCAGCCATGTAGGTTTGCGCGATTTTTCTTTGCCCTTTTGCCTTTGCTTTTAATTATTGCTTGAATTTTTTTATTAATCTATCATATTCTTCATCTGTAATATGCAGCATTGAGCCGTGGCGAGGATGTAAGTGATTAAGCGAGAAATCATTTACCTTTTTAAAATGAATCATATTATTTGTTTCCTGCATAAAATATCCGCCTGTTTTGAATTGGTCGGCAATCATAACATATTTATCAGTATTAAGGATTCTATAAATGCAGATACCCTCAAGAGCAGTATCGGAAACGGATACTTTGTTATCATCAGGTTCAAAGAATGGACCATCAGGTCTGTCTGCAACAGCATAGCAAATTGCATTTTTCTCTCCGTCCGCCTCATAGAGATAATACTTTCCGTCAACCTCAACAATATCCGCATCAATAGCGCATAAATCACTTTTAGGGTTAAACAGTATTTCAGGTTCGGTAGTCAATACAGAAAAATCTTTAGTATATGCATACCATATTATTGTATCAAGATTATCATCCGTATTATGATGCGTCCAGTAAATCATATATTCTTTTTTGAATTTGTCATATATTATTTGAGGTGCCCACACTCTGTCGGCTGATTTTGTTTTTTCAAATTGGGAAAAGTCAATAATTCTTTCGTTCTCCCAGTTAATTAAATTTCTGCTATCCCAAACCACCATGGAGTTATTACTGTTCCAACCATCATGGCAGCGCATATCGGTTGCGATAATATGAAACACATTATCTTCATCTCTGAAAATAAATGGATCACGGCAGCATTTTTTACCGAGTGTCTGTGTGATTATTTTTTCATTATTGTTAAGTGCGTTAAAATGATATCCGTCATCTGATACAGCAAAATGCACACTCTCATTTTCAGGCTCATTGCCCGTAAAATAGCAAAATAAATATTTGGTAACCATAAACACACTCTCCCAATATTAAAAATAATACTACATTTCCGTTTTAAAAATATAAATTATTATTTTAAAATGAAAATTTTTATTATCCAAGCGGTTTAATAATAAACTGTAAGTTTTCACCTTTCAGATTGTTTTTAACATATTTTTTATCCGGCATTGGTCCACAGGAATTTGAACCTGTGCCTAACATATAACTGTCAATATGTATAACGGTTGTGTTAAAGCTATCTAAATCCTCCCGATGCTTTGCTTTTGCACAATGATAAGATGTAAAATGATCGGCACTAAACAAAAAGGTCTTGCCTTGTGCTATAAATTCCATGCCGATTTTATTCTTATTGACAATATCAAAGTATCGGGTATCATATCGCATAGAACTTTCCTGCGGTTTGATGTATTTTCCTGATAGATCACATACCTTGCTTTTATATTTTCCAAGCATTGCGTGTTCCTTAAAATCTGCAAGACTTTCTCTTTCTCCAAGTCCAAAATATTCAACATTGTCAAATTCACGGTTTAACTCAAAGGTTAAGCCAAAACGAGGACAATGTACAATTTTTTTGCTGTCTGTGCATAAAACGCTTACTTTAATGCAACCATCGCCATAAATAGTATAGATAATTTTTGCCTTAATAATTTTTTTAACTGAAATGGTTGACAGTGCATAATTACTCTCTATAATAACGGCGTTTTCTGCTTGAGCAATTTTTGAAGATAATAATTGCATATACTCTGTGTGCAGCATATATTTTTTCCACTCGACATAATTCCTATCATTATCTAACGGAGCTCGGAACAAGCTGATATTAAATCCAATATTACATAAAGGCGATTGGTTAATTAACTCGCAGCCATTTAATCTGTAGCTGACTATCTGACCTAAGTCAGAATCCCAAATAATCTCACCTTTGTCGAATTCAATGATTATTCTGTTTTCGCTGTGCTTTATTATGGGTGCAATATCTGATGGAGAAAAAGCTTTTAGCGTAGTACCGACTGTCAGTTGTTCGCTTGCCGTTTCCCTGCCGTTTTTATAATATCTTAAAACGATTGCATCATACGGCTTTTTGATATTCAAAGAAATGGTTTTTGATTTCTGCGGTGCAACTGTCAGCTTAAATTTTCCGCTCTCTTCGTTTTCTATACTGAGTGCTTTCCATTTTACAGTTACTTCTTCACTTTCAAAATAATTTATACAATTAAAGCGTATTTTGTTGCCTTTGAGCAGCTTTGCTCTGATTGGTCTGTAACAATTTTTAATTTGTAAAGCGCCTGTATGTGGTTTGCGGTCAGGGAAAAACAATCCGTCAATGCAAAAGTTTCCATCGTGGACCTCTTCGTTATGGTCACCGCCGTAAGTATATTTGTACTTACCGTCTTGATGATATACTGCGTGATCTGCAAATTCCCATACGCAGCCGCCAAGAATATTGTCTGCTTTCAGAAATGATTTAACATATTCTTCTGTTCCGCCTGCCCCAACACCCATTGCGTGCGCATATTCACAAAGGAAATAAGGCTTACCATAAAACTTTTCCTGCGCACCCGTGCCTTTTGCAACCTTTTTTACTAAATCCTGAGGCGGATACATCTGTGAAATAACATCGTATGTCCATCTGTCAACTCTGCTTGCACCTTCATAATGGATCGGAATACCTGTTAATTCTTTAAGTCTTTTGTAACAATAATCGTGATTCAAAATCCCGTGAGATTCGTTACCAAGTGACCACATAACAACACAAGGATGATTCTTGTCACGCGCATACATTCTGTATGTTCTGTCCCAGTAATGCTGCTGCCACTCTTTATTGTCCGAGCAAGCACCGCTTAAACCTATGGTTCTTGCCACACCGTGACATTCAATATCTGCCTCGTCAACAACATAAAGTCCATATTCATCACATAAATCAAGAAAAATCGGATCCGGCGGATAATGTGAGGTTCGAACACAATTCATATTATATTCCTTGATAATTCTGATATCTTTTTCCATATCCTCGACTGTCAGATAATATCCTGTTTTGGGATTGGTATCGTGATGATTTACACCTAAAAGTTTTATCTTCTGATTGTTAAAATAATATGTATTGCCTTTAATCTCAATATGCCTAAAGCCAATTCGCTTTCTTACTATATCATTATTGAATTGGATTATTAAATCATACAAATATGGCTTTTCTGCGTTCCATTCGGTTACAGAAAGATCTTCAAAACAAACCTTTGCGTCTGTGTCTGTAAAAACACTTTTTGAATTGCCGTTTAATGTTATAGTCAGATGACCTGTGCCGATAATTTTAACTTCAACATCTAAATTATATGTACCATTCTGATTATAAACTGTATTCGTTTTTATATCGTAGATAAAGCTGTCATCCTGTTCCAACAAATGAACATCTCTGAAAATACCGTTACTTCGGAACATATCCTGACATTCAAGATATGTTCCGCTGCACCATTTATGAACAACTGCCGCTATTGTATTATTACCAGCTTCCAAAGCATTGGAAATATCAAATTCAGCTGTATTATGGCTGCCCTCGCTATAACCGATATATTCGCCGTTGACAAATAAATCAAGGCTGCCGGCAACACCTAAAAAACTCAGATAATAAGTTTGCTTTTTGTTCTGAATGTTAAAATCCTTGAGATAAACTGCAACAGGACAATCTTCCGGAAAATATGGAGGATTAACCTCAAACGGATAGCGTGCATTGATATAACAAGGCTTTTCATATCCTGTATACTGCCACATTGACGGCACACTAATTGTATCAAAATCAAATGATGCACTATCAATTTCATCAGGCATAGAGGAACGCTTTTCAAAATACTTGAATTTCCATTCTCCGTTTAAAACGGTTACCTTTGATGATGAATACCGTTCATTTTTAATATTTGTTTTTGTCAGATTATCATAGGATGAAAAAGGGATGAAATATGTCCTCGGCGGCAATAAATTATCCTTGAATACGCTTAATATTTTATAATTATCTCGTTTAAAGTTATATAACATATTAATACCTATTTCCAAATTTGAGTTTTGGTAATTTCTCCGTAGCCGTTAATTAATGTTTTATCGGCTGAACAGTATTCTAATTTTGTACCTTCCTTAATATACATCGGCATTGTCTTTAAGTCAATTTTTCGTTTTATCCACATACCCGACGATTCAATTCTTTCTTTAGTAAAGAAATCGAACCAAACACCCTGCGGAAGATAGATGCTTCTCACATCGCTTTTTGACAAAGGCGCCAAAACGGGTGCAATAAGAATACTGTCGCCAAACATATATTCATCGTCAATATGATAAACATTCCTGTCCTCGGAATATTCAAGATACAAGGCTCTCATCATCGGCAGCCCTGTTTTGGTGCATTTTTCTGCTTCACCGTAAATATAGGGCATCAATGAATACCGAAGCTTGTCGTAATATCTGAAAATATCACAGGCCTCTTTAGAAAAAGACCATGGCTCCCTGTGTGTTGTATCACCTGCGCCGTGACAACGGGCGTGTGAAGAAAACAGACCAAGCTGCGACCAACGTATATACAGCTCATCACTCGGCAAGCCTAAAAAGCCGCCGATATCGTGGGAGAAAAACGGAATACCGCTAAGTCCGAGTGACAATGCACCTCTGAGTGTGCTTGCAAGCGCCTCAAAACTGCACTGACTGTCACCGCCCCAATGCAAAGGATAACGCTGACTGCCTGCCGTTCCGCTTCTTGCCCAAACAATTTTTTCACCGCTTGCTTCTTTTGATGCATGAAAAACTGTGTGATTATAAAGCAGTGAATACAAATTATGAAAATGCCTGCCGTTGATATTCTGATAAAGGGCTTCTTCAGGAATGCCTTCACCGAAATCTGTTTTTATTGCGCCTGCACCCATTTTAATCAGGCTGTTAATTTTATCACCGTACCATTTTCTTGCATCAGGATTAGAGAAATCAATAATAACATCCTTAACCCA
>CANQLQ010000168.1 GCA_947624755.1 uncultured Clostridia bacterium
ATGTTTCTTTTGGAACTTTTCTTTCAAAAGAAAAGTTCGCCGACGGCAGTCAAAACCGATAATTTGCACAAATTAAAGAATTACCGCGAAAACACTTTTTCCCTAATTTGTGTATTTCCGAGTATTTTGTCAAAGTATTACGGAAAATTTGCAAGCAAGATGAGTGTATTAAGACTTATGCGTGATTTAATCAGAGATTCCTTTAAGATAAAAAAGAAAGGTGATATATTGTGGATTATTCTAAAATGAGTCCTTATGAGATAAGGAAGCTTACAAGAGAGGGGAAAATTACACATCAGACCTGCGGTATGTGTGACGGATATGCCCAGGGCAATCTGCTCATTCTTCCGAAAGAGCACGCATATGACTTTTTGCTTTTTACCCAGAGAAACCCCAAATCCTGCCCTATTCTTGAAGTCGGTGATGTGGGAAGCAGAAAACTAAAAAAAATGGCGAAAGACGCTGACATTGCAACCGATATACCGAAATACCGTATTTGGGAATACGGAGAACTCAAAGGCGAATATACCGATATTTCAAAATTTTGGAGAAATGACTTTGTATATTTCCTCATTGGCTGCTCGTTCTCGTTTGAAGGTGAGCTTCTTGCCGCCGATGTTCCGGTAAGACATATCGAAGAGGGCAAGAATGTTCCGATGTATCTTACCGATATTGAATGTGAACCGGCAGGAATTTTTCACGGCAAGCTTGTTGTAAGTATGAGACCTATGCCTGCCGATCAGGTTATAAAGGCAGTTTCGGTAACCGCTTCAATGCCGAGAGTTCACGGCGCGCCGATCCACATAGGAGATCCGAAGAAAATCGGCATCAACGACATAAACAAACCTGATTTCGGTGAAAGCGTTACAATAAAAGACGGTGAAATTCCCGTTTTCTGGTGCTGCGGTGTGACTCCGCAGTCAGCGGTAATGAGCGCCAAACCACCAATTGCAATTTCTCACGCTCCGGGACATATGTTTATTACCGACGTAAAAAATACCCTGCTTAAAGATTAAAAAAGAAGGTGACCGACAGTGTTTTCAATTGACCTTAACAGCGACCTTGGCGAAAGCTTCGGCGCATATAAAATCGGAAAAGACAATGAGGTAATTCCCCTCATTTCTTCGGCAAACGTCGCCTGCGGCTTTCACGCAGGTGACCCTAATGTAATGAGCAAAACCGTTGCTCTTTGCAAAAACAACGGTATTGCCATAGGCGCTCATCCCGGATTTCAGGATTTGCAAGGCTTCGGAAGAAGAAATATGAACGTATCGCCTGACGAGGTAAAAGCTATGATTATCTATCAAGTCGGCGCACTCGACGCATTTTGCAAAGCGGCAGGCGCTAAGCTTTCGCACGTCAAACCTCACGGCGCACTTTATAATATGGCGGCAAAGGACGAAAGGCTTGCAAGGGCAATATGCGAAGGCGTTTATGAATTTGACAGCTCGCTTATTCTTCTCGGTCTTTCTGGCAGCCTTATGCTCAGAGAAGCGGAAAAAATCGGCCTTCGCTGTGCCGCGGAAGTTTTTGCCGACCGTGCATATGAAGACGACGGAACCCTTGTTGCAAGAACAAAACCGGGCGCAATGATAACCGACGAGGACAAGGCTGTCGAAAGAGTTATCAAAATGATAAAGGAACACAAGGTTGAAACTATAAGCGGTAAAACCATTGAGCTTTGTCCGCATTCCGTTTGTGTACACGGCGACAGCGAAAAGGCTGTTGTATTTACGCAAAAAATCAGAGACTCTCTTAATGCCGAAGGAATTGAAATTAAACCGCTTGAACAGCTTGTTGAAAGAAGATGACAATATGACGAAGGAACACATATATCCGGTATATCACCGAACCTTTGCAAAAATTGACCTTGACGCTATCGAGAGCAATTTTGATTCACTCAAAAAAAGGGTGAGCGAAGGGGTAAAGGTCTGCTCGGTGGTCAAAGCCGATGCTTATGGTCACGGAAGCGTTGAAGTGGCAAAAAGGCTTGAAGAGAAAACGGATTTTTTTGCTGTTGCGGCGCTTGAGGAGGCCGTTGAGCTTCGTGACGCAGGCATAAAAAAGCCGATTTTAGTTCTCGCTTACACAAGCCCGATGCTTTATGAAGTTATGATTGAAAAGGATATCACGCCGACAATATATGACATTGATGAAGCTAAAAAATACAGTGAAGCCGCCGTAAAACTCAAAAAAAACGCAAAGCTTCACATTGCCGTTGACACGGGTATGAGCCGCATTGGTTTTATGCCAAACGAAGAAAGCGCAGACATAGTAAAAGAAATCTCTCTTCTCGAAAATATAAAGCTTGAGGGTATGTTCAGCCACTATGCAAAAGCGGACTATACCGACAAAAGTTCGGCAAATGCTCAGACCGAAAAATTTGATTATTTTATCAGTCTTCTTGAAAAAAGAGGCGTTGATATCCCGATAAAGCATATTTGCAACAGCGCGGGTATAATTGATTTTGACAAGCAGTATGATATGGTAAGAATGGGAATTTCGCTTTACGGAATGTATCCTTCCGACGAAGTTTTCAAAGACAGGGTAAAGCTCACTCCCGCAATGGAGATCGTAAGCCACGTCATTCATATAAAGACCGTTAAAAAGGGTACGGGAATCGGCTACGGACATACATATATTGCACCCGAGGACAGAAAAATTGCAACGGTTTCCATAGGCTACGCTGACGGATATAACCGCTGCCAGACCAACAAGGGCTGGGTACTCATTGACGGAAAAAAAGCCCCCGTCAGAGGTAAAGTTTGTATGGATCAGATTATGGTTGACGTAACGGGCATACCGAATGTAAAAGTCGGTGACCACGCTGTTATTCTCGGCAAAATGGGCGATGAAGAAATTTCTGCCGAAACGATGGGCGAACTTTGCGACAGCTTTTGTTATGAAGTAGTATGTAATTTTATGCCGCGCGTCAAAAGATATTATTATTGTACTGATAAACTTATAAAATAAAATTTTTTCTTAACAGAATGTTTGCTATTTTTTTTCTAATAGATAATAATATTTCCACCTTTTCGGCTTATAATTTATATGGATAGAACAAAAAATAAGGAAAAACTGATTGATTTATTTGTGCTCGTTCCGGCGGTAAATTTTCGTCACTTTTTTCAAAAATTCCAACTATAACACAAAGCGTTTTGGAATTTCCGACAAAATTTCTTAATTTACGCAGCCTTTTGAATCAAACAGTGATTCTTGAAATTTCTTAAATTGAGGCATTAAGAATTTTGATTTTTTGTTTTATTAAATTTTTAGCAAAATGCTAAGGAGGTATTAGTTAGAATGAAAACAAAAATTAAAAAAAATTTATGCGTGATTCTTTCTTTGTTGATTATCTTTTCAGCGTTAGTTTTTACAACATCAGCTGCCTCACTTGGTAAAGTAAAAACACTGACTGTCACCGAAACCGATGACGATGAAATTGACATCAAATGGTCAAAGGTAAGCGGTGCAACAGGCTACCGTGTATATTACAAAACTGCTAACGGTAGTTGGGCAAAATTCAACACAAAGAAAACTTCAACCGATTTGGAAAAACTCAAAAGCGCAACTACTTACCAAATCAAAGTCAGAGCGTATAAAAAATCCGGTTCAAAAGTGACATGGGGCACTTATTCTCCAACTGTAAAGTCATCTACTGAACCTGCAAAAGTAAAAAATCTCAAAATTTCAACCACTTCTTCGTCTAAGGCAAAGCTTACATGGTCAGCCGTTACGGGCGCAACCGGCTATCAGATTTACAGAAGCACAGGTTCGTCCTATTCTAAGCTTACTACAGTTACCGCAAAAAGCGCAACTGTTTCGTATAAGAACGGTTATAAGTTTAAAGTCAGAGCATACCGTAAGCTCAGCGGCAAAAATTATTTCGGCGACTTTTCCGCAGTTGTAACCGCAACAAAAAAATCAAGCTCCGGTACATCAACTTCTTCTCTTGCAAAGGTTAATAATCTTAGGGTCACCGAGGTTGACGACGATGAAATTGACATTGTTTGGTCGAAAGTAAGCGGCGCTGCGGGCTACCGTGTTTATTATAAAACCACTAACGGCAGTTGGGTAAAATTCAACACAAAGAAAACTTCTGCCGATTTGGAAAGACTCAAAAGCGGAACAACTTATCAAATTAAAATCAGAGCATATAAGACTTCCGGCGGCAAGAAGGTATACGGCTCATATTCATCAACCTTGAAAGTATCAACAGAACCTGCCGAAGTCAGAAATCTTAAAATTTCATCGACTTCTTCATCGAAGGCAAAGCTTACATGGTCAGCCGTTACGGGTGCAACCGGCTATCAGATTTACAGAAGCACAGGTTCGTCCTACTCCAAGCTTACTACTGTTACCGGAACATCAGCTACTGTTAATACAAAGAACGGTTATAGGTTTAAAGTCAGAGCATACCGTAATCTCGGCGGTAATACCTACTACGGTGATTTTTCGTCTTATGTTGTAAGCGGCGGAAGCAATAACATAGACAGTTCTAAAGCAAAATCAATAGCATTAAATCATGCAGGCGTTTCCTCCTCCGCAGTCAGAGAGCTTGACGTTGAGCTTGAAAGAACCGCCAACGGCTATGTCTATGAAGTTGACTTTGAGGCAGGTGCATATGAGTACGAATATGTAATAAACGCTCAGACCGGTTCAATTGTAAGAAGTCACAGAGAACACAATTAAGAAATTGCAAGCATAAAGAAACCGTCCCTTGCTCAAAGCAGGGGACGATTTAATATAACAGTATTTGTGATAATAAAAAGCAGTTTGCGGTGTTTGTGTAAAAGCTATTTTTTAAGGAAGATCTGATTAAATCACGCTTAAAACTTAAGGAATCACTGATTAATACAAGCTACCCTACTTGACGGTAAATTATTCCGTCATTTAGCCCAAAAATTCTCGTTAATACACAAAGTATTGCCTCAAATTTTT
>CANQLQ010000169.1 GCA_947624755.1 uncultured Clostridia bacterium
CCTTTGCGGAAATGAGCTTAAACTCGGCGGCGTAAGAGATATTCTTTCGCTTTTCAACACGGCCTGCTCAACCGTATGGGCTTCAACACTTCCGGAAGGACTTCCTATTATGATTATTTCCGGCGCAAAAGATCCCGTTGGTCTTAACGGGAAGGGTGTTATTGCCGTCTGCGACAACCTGGAGGATGCCGGTTTTGAACCGAATGTAATTCTTTATCCCGGTGACAGACATGAAATTCTCAACGAAGATGACTATGAGGTTGTGTATAAAGATGTTCTTTCATGGCTTCAGTCAATTTTGTAAATTGTTATCATAAGATTATTTGGGCGGCCGCACAGCTTCGCCCATACTATTAATGTATAAACCGGGCAACCATTTTCGGCTGCCCGGTTCTTTTGTTTTGTATTGATTTATTAATCTGCATTAACAAGCCATTCGTGCTTCGGGTCATAAAAACGTGAAGTTTTAAGCCATGGATCGCCTTCAATATGTCTTATCATCCAAACATAATACATTGTATATCCCGGAGCCGTAACCTGCTGATGATCATGCCCGTCAGTAATTGTAGAAAATGAGCCGTCAACACTCTTGTAAACTTCATCACCGTTGAAGCAAGCGCCAAAGCCCTGCTGCGGATCAAACTGGTAATAATAAAGTTCCGGCTGAGGATGATGATGAGGCGGATAACTTGACCATCTGCCCGGCTGATTGAATACCTCGCCCATAACCATATTAGAATACGGAGCGTTGTCATAGTCAAATATTGTTGAACAGATTCTATAGCCTGTTCCTTCCCACTGACCTTTTCCGAAATGCTGATAGCCGCAGTCCTCGGGTTTATAGAAAACAGGTTCAAACTCTTTTTCATTGTCGGTCTGCTGAACGATAAATTCGCTGTCCTCAAGAGCATCAACAGAAATCTTAACACCTTTGCATACATGAAGGCAATAAGGCGTTTTTTCAAACGGATTTTTACGGCTGACTGTTTCAGTCTTGTCATTCCATGAAATTTTAAAACAGCCTTTGAGAATCAGAACAGCAGTTTCATTTGTATTATCGAGAACTTCAAAGTGTTCGCCCTTGAGAAGGCGCTTTACTTTGATATTCATACGCATTTCCGGATTGATACCGTTCATTTCGCAAAGTATTCTTTCGTTATTTTCATTAAAATCAAAATATTGAAGCATAATTTAACCTCCGCAATAAATTTGTACAAATTATAGCACATTGTATTTTGAAATGCTACAAAAAAAGAAAAAATTTTAGCTTAAAAGGCTTGACATCTTTACTCTACTGTGTTAGAGTGTATATGTACTCTAACGGATTAGAGAAAGGAGAAAGTTATGAACACGCCAAAAGTATTTGAAAGCGAATATCGCTTTTGTCTGATTTTATGGGAACACGAACCCATCAAAAGCAGCGAACTCGTAAATCTATGCAAAACACAACTCGGTTGGAAGCCCACGACAACATATACTGTAATTAAGCGTTTGTCGGATCGCGGCATATTAAAAAACGAAAACACGGTTGTAACTTCCCTCGTCAGCAAAGATGAGGTGCAGGCAGCGGAAATTGATGAAATGGTAGAGAAAACCTTTGAAGGCTCTGTTCCGGCATTTATTGCCGCTTTTACTAAGCACCAAAAGCTTTCCGCAAAGGAAATTGATGAAGTTCAGCAGATGATAGACCGTTTCAGAAAGGAGAATTAGACATGACCGAAATATTTTTAAATATCTTAAACATGGGCATATCGGCAAGCTGGATAGTTCTTGCTGTTTTTCTTATAAGACTGCTGTTTAAGAAATCACCCAAATGGATCATTGTGTCGCTTTGGGCAATAGTAGCAATTCGCCTTATCTGTCCGTTCTCTTTTGAAAGCATAATGAGCCTTATTCCGAGCGCCGAGACGATAAGTCCGGAAATTATGAACGACAGTTCTGTGCAAATAAACACCGGCATTTCCTTTATTGATAACGACGGAATTCCTATTATTGACGATTATTTGCACTACGAGGCACCGACCGATCTTTCTTCAATCGCGGCTGTGATTCAAAAGCTGATGCCTGTTTTATCCGCAGTTTGGATAATTGGCATTTTATCCCTTTTGATTTATACCGCAATCAGTTATTTGCACCTTAAAAGAAAAATCAGCACGGCAGTCTTGCTTCGTGACAATATCTATCAATGCGAAACAGTCGTTTCCCCCTTTGTTTTGGGAATTATAAAGCCTAAAATTTATCTGCCTTTTAATATAAGCGAGCAGGATATGAAACAGGTCGTTCTCCACGAACAGTCGCACATTCTCCGCAAAGACCACTTATGGAAACCCTTAGGCTTTTTGCTCCTCAGCGTCCATTGGTTCAATCCGCTGATGTGGCTTGGTTATGTACTGTTCTGCCGGGATATTGAGCTTGCCTGTGACGAAAAGGTGGTAAAAGATTTTGATGTCAAAGAAAGAGCGGATTATTCTCAGGCGCTGCTTACTTGCAGTGTAAACCGCCGCATGGTTGCTGCTTGTCCTTTGGCTTTCGGAGAAGTTAGCATAAAAAGCAGAGTAAAATCAGTATTGAATTACAAAAAGCCCGGATTTTGGATTATCTCTGCCGCTATTGTTGTAAGTATTATAGTCTCGGTATGTTTCTTAACCAATCCGAAAACCGACAAAGGAAACAAAGAATATTATGATTCGGGATATTCTTTGCAGGTTACTTCCAAAGCATTTAACGAATCGTCACAACAGCCAATTGATACAGAAACCTATGCCTTTGATATTTTCGTTGGCACAAAAGACGAATTTTCTAACGGAACAAAGTTTAAAATAACCGAATGTAATCTTCAAGTCGGAAGTCTTACCGTTAAGCTTAGCGGCACACCGCTGTACGCTTTCAAAGAGGACAAGTCAGAAATAATAAAGAAAATCACGGTAAAGCAAGGTTCGGACGCGATCACTCTTACCGACAAAAATAATGAGCGGTCTTTTACCTTTGCATTTACAGAAAATCAAACTCTTAACGAGGCAATTGCCAAAGCAATAATTGATGAAAACAAACCCTCATATAAAAACTGTGATACAGAATGTGCAGCAGAAGGTCATATCATTTATGATATAGATATTTCTGAAAATAAAATATATAAGGTGTATTTGCTTACAGAATTTAATAATTTCGGTTTTGAAAACGGGTATTTTATAGCAAAATCAGGCGGCAGAATTCCTGCTGTAATGACTTTTGAAAGAACCACAGACGGCTACAATTTGCTTAATACAGAATATGCTCAAGACGGGTCGTTATATGTTTCGTCAATTAAAGCAATGTTCCCTAAAAAATTTCAAAATCGTGTAATACAAACCACATCGGCCGACAATGAAAATCTTTGGAATCAATGTGTGGCCTATGCCAAGGCATATCTTGATAAGATTGGAAGAAATGAAGAGATCAGTAATTATTCTCAGGTAAACCGTACTCTTCTTACCGATGTAGGCGTATCTGTAGAAGTATCAAATAAAATACTTGAGTATGGGCTTCTCTATAATGATGATTTAGGCTACTATGAAGCTATAGAAAACGGAGTAAGATATATTTACAGGACGTCATATTATAAGGAGCAGAACAAAATCGTTTTCACTAAGGAAATTTATAAAACAAAAGAGATTGTCGAAAAAATAGAATTTGACAGCTTGACAGGAGATATAATTAGTGGGGATGTCTCAAATTAAATTTTTCATAAATCGCGTATGGGCGGCCACACTGGTCGCCCCTACTTCGACATTCTCCTTATTTTTCAAAAAAATTCTATTATAGCTAAATGAAGATTTTATTTTTTCTGTGTCATTTAAAAAAGGGACAGAATCCTGTCCCCGTCATGTAAGTGAAACCGAATCGGCAAGACCAAAGCTTACGCTTAGGGCTTTGTCAATTTTTTGCATATCGTGTTCTCCGAGGGTTCCCATTCTTTCCTTGAGCCGCTGCTTATCAAGCGTTCGTACCTGCTCAAGAAGAACAACCGAATCCTTTGAAAGTCCGCAGCTGTCCGCGTCTACCATTATATGTGTCGGCAGACTCGCTTTGGATTGGCGGCTTGTGATCGCAGCCGCAATCACAGTCGGACTGAATTTGTTTCCGACATTGTTCTGTACTATCAGAACAGGACGAATCCCTCCTTGTTCGGAGCCGATTACCGGACTTAAATCGGCATAGAAAATATCACCGCGTCTGACATTCATTTAAAAAACTCCCTTAATAAACATAAGTCAACACGTCATCTGAATATACCAGATTCATTTGTGTCTGTCTTTACCTTTCACAGATAGTATTAACCGCCGTGAATATTTTTAAACTGCCCGGGGAGCAATTTTAAGGAATCTCTGACTTAATCTTATCACAAATTGTGTGTCAAAGCGTTGGCTGTTATTAATTCAGAGGTTCATTACTTAATCCATTCTATGTCCGGAAATAAAAAAGCGTGAATTAAAATTAAATTTTGCAGAAAACTAATTTTATATTGTTATTAGTATGGGAAAGAAGAGATTAAATATGAAAAAATTTGAACTTCCGATTGGATTTGCCATGGCTCTTGCAATGAATGAAGCCGCTATGGCAAAATTTGAAAGAATGAACGAAAGCGAAAAAGAAGCTGTCATAAAGCGAACTCATAACGTAAATTCAAAAGACGAAATGAGAATGCTTGTAGACAGCCTTCTGAAATAATAAATTAAGGAAGCTCTGATTAAACCTGATACTCAGGCGGGCATCGCCCGCAGGAGTTACGCGGCAGGCATCGCCTGCAGGAATTACGCGGATTGGATTTATGTAAACCTTTACTGCTTGCCCCACGACACGGCTTAGTGCTGAACCTATTTTCGTAATTTTTCGATTAAGCAATTTTGCCTCCCCTGAAAGGGGAGGTGTCACACGCAGTGTGA
>CANQLQ010000170.1 GCA_947624755.1 uncultured Clostridia bacterium
GGGAAAATGCGGTCTGTGCCTCAGGATAAAGCCTGTTGTAAAGGTTGGTTTTTTCCAAATTATACTTTGTTCTTTTTGTCTTAGTCTGTAATAGACTTTTTTCGCGGCGTAAGAGTAAAAGCCTGTATAAATCTGTTTCGCGTAATTGCTGCACGCCATGCGTGCTTAGATTTAATCAGAGCTTTCCTTAGTAAAAATTAAGCGGATCTGTCCGCAATTAGATTATATAAATTTGACCCCATAGCCTTTAATTTTATAAAGACCTATGGGGTTTACTATCAGAAAAAGGTGGATATTATGGCATACCTCAGCGACATTGAAATTGCACAGCAGTGCGAAATGAAACACATCAAAGCTATTGCCGAAAAAGCAGGCATTGACGAAAAATACCTTGAACAGTACGGTAATTATAAAGCAAAAATTGACCTTTCAATTCTCAAAGAAAATCAAAACAAAGACGGCAAGCTTGTTCTTGTGACCGCTATTACTCCGACTCCGGCAGGCGAAGGCAAAACAACAACTACCATAGGTCTTGCAGACGGGCTTAACAGACTCGGAAAGAAAACCGTTGTTGCTCTTCGTGAACCGTCACTCGGTCCTGTTTTCGGCGTTAAAGGCGGCGCGGCAGGCGGCGGATATGCCCAAGTCGTTCCGATGGAAGATATCAATTTGCATTTTACCGGCGACTTCCACGCAATCGGCGCAGCAAACAATCTTCTTGCCGCAATGCTCGACAATCACATTCAGCAGGGTAATAAGCTTGGAATTGATGTTCGTAAAATCACATGGAAACGCTGCGTAGACATGAACGACCGCCAGCTTCGCATGATAACGGACGGCCTTGGCGGAAGAATGAACGGCGTACCTCGTGAGGACGGTTTTGATATTACCGTAGCTTCGGAAATTATGGCGGTATTCTGTCTTGCAACCTCTATTAACGACCTCAAAGAAAGACTTTCAAGAATAATCGTGGCTTATACCTTTGACGACAAGCCCGTTACCGCAAAAGACCTCGGCGCAGTCGGCGCAATGACTGCCCTTCTCAAAGACGCTCTTAAACCGAATCTTGTTCAGTCTCTTGAAGGTACGCCTGCTATTGTTCACGGCGGTCCCTTTGCAAATATAGCCCACGGCTGCAACAGCGTTCTTGCAACAAGAACCGCACTCAAGCTCGGCGACTATGCAATTACGGAGGCAGGCTTCGGCGCTGACCTCGGAGCAGAAAAATTCCTTGATATCAAGTGCAGAATGGCGGGGCTTACTCCTTCGGCGGTTGTTATTGTCGCTACGATAAGAGCGCTTAAAATGCACGGCGGTCTTGCTAAGACAGAGCTTGCAGCCGAAAATCTTGAAGCTCTTGAAAAGGGTATTCCTAATCTTCTTCGCCACGTTTCAAACATCAAAAATGTTTACGGCCTTCCGTGCGTGGTCGCGGTAAACAAGTTTCCTGCCGATACCGACAAGGAAGTTGAATTTATTATTAAAAAATGTAAAGAGCTTGGCGTAAATGTTCGCCTTTCAGACGTATGGGCAAACGGCGGCAAGGGCGGCGAAGAGCTTGCAAAAGAAGTTGTAAGACTTTGCGAAGAAGAAAAGCCGAATTTTACTTTCAGCTATGAAGATGACCTTTCAATTGAAGAAAAGCTTGACGCAATTGCAACAAAAATCTACGGCGGTAACGGTGTTGCGTTTACGCCGGCAGCAAAAAAACAAATTGCAAGGCTTACCGAACTCGGCTTTGGAAAATATCCGGTTTGTGTTGCAAAAACGCAGTACAGCTTTTCTGACGACCCAAAAAAGCTTGGTGCGCCAGAGGACTTCACCGTAACCGTAAGAAACGTAAGAATCAGTGCGGGCGCAGGCTTTATTGTTGCGCTCACAGGTGATATTATGACGATGCCCGGACTTCCCAAAAAGCCTGCGGCGGAAAACATTGACGTTGACGAAGACGGAAAAATTACAGGTTTGTTCTGATATAAAACGAAAAGATTTTCAAAAGAGTAACCCCTTTTTTGGTATTCGGCTCGATGAGGATAAAAAGAAAAATACAGAAAAAGTGAGGGAAAAAATGAAGTTATTATTTTTGATAGGCAATGCCGCTGTGGGTAAGATGACAGTCGGGCAGGAACTTATGAAAATTACCGATTTGAGGTTATTTCACAATCATATGACAATTGAACCGGTGATTGAAATTTTCGGACAGTACAACAGCGGAGCTATAAGCAGACTTCGTCAGGTTGTATTTGAAGAGTTTGCAAAGACAAACAACTACGGTATGATTTATACTTATATGTGGGCTTTTGACCAGCAAGACGACTGGGATTATATTGAAAATGTAAAAAGTATATTTAAGCCATATAATACCGAATTTTATTATGTAGAGCTTGTCGCAAGCGAAGAGGTAAGATTAAAGAGAAATGTAACCGAAAACCGCCTTAAAAACAAAGCGTCAAAAAGGGATATTGAACTGTCAAACCTAAGGCTTATAAGCGATGATAAAAGATTTCGGCTCGAAAGTCTGGATGGAGAGATTCCGTTTGAAAACTATATGAAGATAGACAACACGAATCTTGCGCCGGAAATTGTTGCGCAAATGATAAAAAAGCAGTTTTTTCTTTGATCATAGTATAATAATATTTTTGAGCGAACACAGGGAGTTGTCTCTGTCTTAAAAACAAAATCGGGCAGTCTTTTCGGCTGCCCGGTTCAGCGTGTAGAAAAAGTATATGTCGCTTGGCAATATGCACAAAAGGAGTAAGATTATGGGGAACCCCCGGCGAGGGGTGTGGGTCGCCGGGGGCGACCTTTGCGTCAACGATGCAAAAGTACCGACCGAGCCAACAGGCGAGAATCCCCACCGAAAAACAGTCCGGTGGACTTTTTCTCCCCTCCTGCGCTCTTTTAGGCAAAAATTTCGCAGCCTGTAGGCTGCGATGAGGGCGCCGCCCATAGGCCCCGCCGCCTTTTGAAAAAGGCGGGCGAAAACTTTTAGTTATTTTGCTATCGCAAAACAATTTTTCGACAGTCTGGGGCGACCACATGGGGTCGCCCCTACGAGTGTTCACTGTTTCTCAAATATTTTATCTAAAATTTTATACTGTTATTATATAAAATGCAGTTTTCATAAAGCAGAAAGCAGGCCGCGAACTACCGCAGCCTGCTTATGTTATATAATTCAAAAGTAAACTTTAATAGGCAATTAATTAAAGAACCAAGCTTTCACCGCTCATTTCTTTTGGCTGTTCAAGATTCATAATTTTGAGCATAGTCGGTGCAATATCGCAAAGCCTTCCGCCTTCACGAAGCTTGCAGGGATAGCCTACAACTACGAACGGAACAGGGAAGGTGGTGTGGGCCGTAAACGGTGTGCCGTCCTCGGCAACCATTTTGTCAGCGTTACCGTGGTCAGCGGTAATAAGCATTACGCCGTCCATTTCTTTAACTGCCTGTGCAACCTTGCCAACGCAGGTGTCAACAGCTTCAACGGCGGCCTTTGCCGCTTCAAATACGCCTGTGTGACCTACCATATCGCAGTTTGCGAAGTTGAGAATAACCGCATCATATTTTCCGCTCTTGACCGCTTCAACAACCTTGTCGGTTACTTCATAAGCGCTCATTTCGGGCTGCATATCGTATGTCGGAACTTTTGGTGAAGCAACAAGAATCCTGTCTTCGCCGTCATACTGCTTTTCAACGCCGCCGTTGAAGAAGAAAGTTACATGGGCATACTTCTCTGTTTCAGCAATACGAAGCTGCGTTTTACCCATTTTAGCCATATATTCGCCAAATGTATTGTCAAGGGTCTGAGGCTTGAAGGCAACGTGAACATTAGGCATCGTTGCGTCGTACTGTGTCATGCAAACATAGTAAAGAGGGAAGAAGCCGTTCTTTCTTTCAAAGCCGTTAAATGCTTCGTCAACGAATGTTCTTGTGATTTCTCTTGCTCTGTCGGGACGGAAGTTGAAGAATACCACACTGTCGTTTGCCTTTATCGTTGCATTTTCAACGCAAACCGTCGGAAGAACAAATTCATCGGTAAGATTCTTTCCGTCTTCGTCAATTACTTCATAAGAAGCCTTGATTGCATCAACCGGGTCGCTGTTTTTGTTGCCTTCGCCGTAAACCATTGCGGCATAAGCTTTTGAAACTCTTTCCCAACGGTTGTCTCTGTCCATTGCATAGTATCTTCCCATTACGGTTACAACTTTGCCGACACCGATCTCTTTAAGCTTTTCAACCGTCTGTGCAACATAATCTGCGCCTGAAGCGGGGGGAACGTCACGACCGTCAAGGAAACAATGAACATATACATCATTAAGTCCCATTTTCTTTGCAAGTTCAACAATTGCATACATATGTGTGTTGTGACTGTGAACACCGCCGTCACTCATAAGACCCATAAGATGTAGAGCGCTGCCGTGCTTTTTGCAGTTTTCCATTGCGCCGACAAGAGCTTCGTTTGAGAAGAAATCGCCGTCGTCTATTGACTTGGAAATTCTCGTAAGCTCCTGATAAACAACGCGGCCTGCACCTATATTTGTGTGACCGACTTCGCTGTTGCCCATCTGACCGTCGGGAAGACCAACATCCATTCCCGAAGCGCCTATATAGGTCATTGGATTTTCAGCCATAAGCTTGTCAAGGTTAGGAGTATTTGCGGCAGCAATAGCGTTGCCTTCGTTTGACGGATTTTTTCCGAAACCGTCCATAATGCAAAGTAAAACAGGTTTCTTCATACTTATCATATCCTTCCTTAAATAAAAGGGATGCCAAAAGAGCAACCCTTTACATTTAGGAATCACTGATTAATACAAGCAGCCCTACTTGACGGTAAATTATTCCGTCATTTTG
>CANQLQ010000171.1 GCA_947624755.1 uncultured Clostridia bacterium
GCGTTCCGTCACGAATGAATATAGGTCAGGTTCTTGAAGTTCACCTTGGTTTTGCCTGCCGTGAACTCGGCTGGAAAATTATGACTCCTGTTTTTGACGGCGCACACGAAGATGATATAAGGGAAGCCCTCGAATTGGCAGGACTTCAGACTAACGGTAAGTCAAGACTTACAGACGGACGTACCGGTGAAAAGTTTGACGAAGAGGTAACCGTAGGCGTTATGTACTATCTCAAGCTGCATCACCTTGTTGACGATAAGATGCACGCCCGTTCGATCGGTCCGTACTCGCTCGTTACTCAGCAGCCTCTCGGCGGTAAAGCCCAGTTCGGCGGTCAGCGTTTCGGTGAAATGGAAGTTTGGGCTCTTGAAGCTTACGGCGCAGCTTATACCCTTCAGGAAATCCTTACCGTTAAATCAGACGACGTTGCAGGCCGTGATAATACCTATCAGGCTATCATCAACGGCGAAAATATTCCTCAGTCAGGTGTTCCCGAATCATTTAAGGTTCTCGTCAAAGAGCTTCAGTCTCTCGGTCTTGATATCAGAGTTCTTGATGCCGACAATAAGGACATTGACCTTAAAATCAACATTGACGATGACTACAGAAAGAAACCGTTCTATTCCGCTGCGTCACCTCAGGCTCAGCAGAAAGATGCCGACGATGAAGATATTCTTTCTCTTGATGACAGCGAACTTGATCTTAATGAGGAGGATATACTCAGTCTTGAAGATGCAGAAGATGACATTGTTGATGATTATTCTGATGATTATCTTGATGCAATCAATGAGGAGAGCTTACGCCTTGCCGGTGAAGATGAATTTCTTAACAGCTTTGTTGTCACCGACGGCACAGAAGAAGAATAATTTTGGCTTTGTTAATTTTTGAAAGGGGCTGACTAACTAATGGAAAATATATCATTTGAATCAATCAAAATTGGCCTTGCTTCTCCCGAAACCATAAAATCATGGTCATACGGTGAAGTTACAAAGCCGGAAACCATAAATTACCGCACCCTCAAACCCGAACCGGAAGGACTTTTTTGTGAAAGAATTTTCGGACCGCTTAAGGACTGGGAATGTTTTTGCGGAAAATATAAAAGAGTAAGACATAAAGGTATAGTTTGCGAAAGATGCGGCGTTGAAGTTACGACTTCAAAGGTTCGCCGTGAAAGAATGGGTCACATTCAGCTCGCAACACCTGTTTCTCACATTTGGTATTTTAAAGGTATTCCTTCAAGAATCGGTCTTATGCTCGACATGACTCCGAAGGATCTTGAAAGTGTTCTTTATTTCTCAAAATATGTAGTTATTGATCCCGGCAACCTTGAAGGCGATCCAAAAGAAGGCTATTTACAAAAGGGTCAGGTTATCAAGGAAAGCAAATATGAAGAGGCGAAGAAGGAAGACATCTTCGGAACTTTTAAAGCCGGCATGGGCGCAGAAGCTATTAAAGAACTTCTCTGCCAGATCGACATTGATGAACTTTATGAAAGCCTTAAAGCTGAACTTGAAGAAGCAAACGGCCAGAAAAAGACAAAGATTCTCAAAAGACTTGACGTTGTTTCAGCGTTTAAATCTTCGGGCAACAGACCTGAATGGATGATACTTGACGTTGTTCCGGTTATTCCGCCGGATATTCGTCCTATGGTTCAGCTTGACGGCGGACGTTTTGCAACGAGTGATCTTAACGACCTTTACCGCCGTGTTATTAACCGAAACAACAGACTTAAAAAGCTTCTTGACCTCGGCGCTCCCGAAATCATTATCAGAAACGAAAAGAGAATGCTTCAGGAATCTGTTGACGCTCTTATTGATAACGGCCGCCGCGGACGTCCGGT
Source organism: uncultured Clostridia bacterium (assembly GCA_947624755.1). GTDB lineage: Bacteria > Bacillota > Clostridia > Oscillospirales > Acutalibacteraceae > UBA6857. The sequence goes on from CANQLQ010000171.1 coordinate 1,841, forward strand.
AACAGGTCCTAACAACAGACCGCTCAAATCACTTTCGGATATGCTCAAAGGCAAACAGGGTCGTTTCCGTCAGAATCTTCTCGGTAAGCGTGTTGACTATTCGGGCCGTTCGGTTATCGTTGTCGGTCCCGAACTTAAAATTTATCAGTGCGGTCTTCCGAAAGATATGGCTCTTGAGCTTTTCAAGCCGTTCGTAATGAAGCACCTTATTAAGCAAAGCGCAATTGATAAGGACAGAAACGGCAGAACGGGAACACTCAACGTCAAGACGGCAAGAAAGTGTGTTGACCGGCGTGACGATATTGTATGGGACGCTCTTGACAAGGTTATCAAAGACCATCCGGTTATGCTCAACCGTGCTCCTACACTTCACAGACTTGGTATTCAAGCTTTTGAACCTGTTCTTGTTGAAGGTAAGGCTATTAAGCTTCACCCTCTCGTATGTACGGCTTTCAACGCCGACTTCGACGGTGACCAGATGGCTGTCCATGTACCTCTTTCGGCAGAGGCTCAGGCTGAAGCACGCTTCCTTATGCTTTCATCGGGCAACCTTCTCAAACCGTCGGACGGAAAGCCGGTTACCGTTCCGACTCAGGACATGATCCTCGGTTCATATTATCTTACCCTTGTTATGTCCGGCGCAAAGGGTGAGGGCAAGGCTTTCTGCGACGTAAACGAAGCACAGATGGCATACAATGAAGGTATTATTGACCTTCACGCACTTATAAAAGTCAGGATGACAAAAACAATTGACGGAAAAGAAGTTTCCAAAATTGTTGAAACTACACTTGGTAAGATTATCTTCAACAATCCCGTTCCTCAGGATCTTGGCTTTGTTGACAGATCGAACCCCGAAAACATGTTTGTTCTTGAAAGCGAAGGACTCGACAGCGGTAAGGGCAAGGATGTTGGTCTTATCAAAAAGAAACAGCTTGGTAAGCTTATCGACAGATGTATCCGCGTTCACGGAACTGCAAGAACATCTGAAGTTCTTGACGCAATCAAGAACCAGGGCTATAAGTTCTCAACGAAGAGCGGTATTACTGTTGCTGTTTGCGATGCTACTATTCCGCCTCAAAAGAAAAAAATCCTTGATGAAGCTGAAAGTCAGGTTGACGAAATCAACAGAAGATATGATCTCGGCCTTCTCAGCAACTCTGACCGTTCAAAGGGCGTTATCGAAGCTTGGGATAAATGTACAACCCGTGTTGCCGAAGCTCTTACAGGAAACTTTGACAAATTCAATCCTATCTATATGATGCTTGACTCAGGCGCCCGCGGTTCTGAATCTCAGCTTCGTCAGCTCGCCGGTATGCGTGGTCTTATCGCCAACACAGCAGGTAAAACTATTGAAGTCCCGATTCGTGCCAACTACCGAGAAGGTCTGAATGTTCAGGAATACTTCATCTCTTCCCGTGGCGCTCGTAAAGGTCTTGCCGATACGGCTCTTCGTACCGCCGACTCAGGTTATCTTACCCGCCGTCTTGTTGATGTTTCGCAAGATGTTATTATTCGTGAGGAAGATTGCCACTGTACGGAAGGTCTTGAAGTTTACGACATCATGGACGGCAACCGTATTCTTGAACCGCTTGTTGAAAGACTCAGGGGCAGATATCTTCTTGAAAATCTTGTTGATGATGAGACGGGCGAAGTTATCATGGATAACGACCATACTCTTAGCGAAGAAGATGCAAACCTTATTGACAGCTATCTTACAAAGAAGAGCGCCGCTGCACTTGCGGCGGGTGCAAGCAAAGAAGCCGCCGACAGCATTCGCCGCATTAAGATCCGCTCACTTCTTACCTGCGAATCAAATCACGGTGCGTGCATCAAGTGCTACGGTTCAAACCTTGCGACAGGACGTCCGGTTACGATCGGCGAAGCTGTCGGTATTATTGCCGCTCAGTCTATAGGTGAGCCGGGTACTCAGCTTACAATGAGAACCTTCCACACCGGCGGTGTTGCTTCCGGTTCGGATATCACACAGGGTCTTCCCCGTGTTGAAGAATTATTCGAGGCACGCAAGCCTAAGACACTTGCAATTCTCAGCGAAATTGACGGTATTGTTTCGTTTGACAACACAGGCAAAAACAACTGCATTGTTGTTACATCGGAAGATGACGAAGACAGAAGAGAATATCCGCTTACCTTCGGCGCAAGACCGAAAGTTACGGAAGGTCAGAAGGTCGTCAAAGGCGAAACAATTACAGACGGCTCATGCGACCTTAAGGATATTCTTAATGTTATGGGCGTCAGCGCAGTTCACGACTATCTTATCAGCCAGGTACAGCTTACTTACCGTACCCAGGGTGTTGACATCAACGACAAGCACATTGAAGTTATTGCCCGTCAGATGATGAGAAAAGTCAGAGTAGACGAAGCAGGTGACACAGACCTTCTTCCGGGAACGCTCGTTGAAAAGAAAGATTTCAAACTTGCAAACGAAAAAGTTCTTAAAGCCGCTGAAGAATCGGGAGAAGAAGCAGTTACAGCAACCTGCGACCCGGTTATTCTCGGTATTACAAAGGCTTCTCTTGCAACAGAATCCTTCCTTTCGGCCGCGTCATTCCAGGAGACAACAAGAGTTCTTACCGATGCCGCAATCAGAGGCAAGGTCGATCCGCTTATTGGTCTTAAAGAAAATGTTATTATCGGTAAGCTTCTTCCGTCAGGTACAGGTATGAAGTGCTACGGTGATGTTGAATATATCAACACAAACTCATCGACTGAACTCGAAGAAGACGAAACCGCAACCGCATAAAAAATAAATTCGCAGGGAAGACTCCATGTTGTCGTCCCTGCGAATTTTTAAAATAATTTAAGTAAGCTTCTGATTAAATCTAATGCTCAGGCACGCATGGCGTGCGGCAATTACGCGTGTTGGATTGATGTAAGCCTTTACTACTTGCCCCGCGGCACAGCTTGGTGCTGAACCTATTTTCGTAATTTTTCGATTAAGCGATTTTGCCTCCCCTGAAAGGGGAGGTGTC
>CANQLQ010000172.1 GCA_947624755.1 uncultured Clostridia bacterium
TATTAACGAGAATTTTTGGGCTAAATGACGGAATAATTTACCGTCAAGTAGGGCGGCTTGTATTAATCAGTGATTCCTTAATTTTTTCGCAACAAATTTTGACGTTAGACTTCGTGTGCCGCCTATCCTTTCAGGCAAGGCAAGATTATAGTCAACATATGCCAAAGTGTCTATGAATTAATCAGTCATTCCTCAATCTTTCTTCAATCAAATCCTGAGCAAAAACAGCCATAGTCTGCCTGTAATAGCCCCATACATATGCAAAAGGAATAATAAAAACGCAAAACGCAAGCCAAAAAATGAAGCCCGACCGAAGAGCAAAAAGCTTTCCGGTGTTTTTTTGCATAATTTCTGCGCTGAGGCAAAAACAGTCTCTCGGCATTGTATCTTCAAATTTTATGAAAATATATTGTGACAAAAAAAACAGCCTTTGAATTTTCATGTAAAAAAAGGCGCAAATCAAAAAAAGCACAAAAAGAAAACCAAAAGAAGTGACAGCCACGCTAAGAGAACTTCCAAAATTCAGATAGCGCAAAAAAGCATAAGTCATAATTAAAGCCGGCAAAAAGCAAAGAACAGCGAAAAAGCTTTTTAATGCATAGTAAACAAAACCGAATTTTACCGCTCGAAAAAATTTTTTAGTTTTAAGGTAATAAAAAATCTGTCCGACTCCGGTTTCTCCGCACTCAGCTTTGATAAAGAAATATCTTGAAAAGCCGAGTTTCAAACACAACGAAAAAAAGGGCAATACCAATGCCGACACAAAAAGAAAAGCCGCTTTTATAACAAACTGCCACATTTCACTTACCGAAGCAAACTGCAATACAAGGGGGGTAAAATAGAATAAAAGTGTAAAGATAAAATAAATTCCTAAAATTAAAACAATATTTTTCGTCTTGCCAAAAAGCAATTGCCTTGACCTGATTCTAAGATCTCCCAAAATATCACTCCCGTTTTCATACTAAGGAAGCACTGATTAATTCAGGGTGTCCTGCAGGCATCGCCTGCACGAGTTACGCGGGATAGAAATTATATAAAATTATAATTTTACACCGCGAAAACACTTTGTCCCTAATTTTAAAGTATATTTTTATATTCCGCAATACTTTGTGTATTAACGAGAAATTTTGGGCAAAATGACGAAACAATTTACCGTCAAGCAGGGCGGCTTGTATTAATCAGTGATTACTTAGATAGTTTTGTCTGAAAACGAGGATAATAAACAAATGAGACTGTTCTAAGTGTTTTCAGAACAGCCTCTAAAGATTTTAAATAAAACTAGGGAAGCTCTGATTAAATCTAATACTCAGATTGATTAGCAAATTTTTCGTAAGACAAAGCTAAAAACGCAGGCAATACTTTGTGTATTGCCGAGTATTTTGGCAAAGTATTACGGAAAATTTGCAAGCAAGATGAGTATTATACCCTATGCGTGATTTAATCGGAGGTTCCCTCTAATTAACTTGTAGTTATGGTCGCTGTGTAAACCTTGCTTGTCTGGTCGCCTTTTCTTGAGGTTACTGCGCCTGCGGGAATTGTAACATTGACAGAGGAAACTTCATCTGTAACAATATCTTCAACCGGAATTACAACCGAAAAATTTCCGTCACTGCTTTGAATACCGACAACACGTCCAACGACCGTACTTGTTTTTCCGTCGTCTGTTTTTACACTCGCATTGAATTTTCCGCTTTTTACGCCGTTGTTCCAACCGTTAGCGTCAAATTCGATTGTAATGTTTTTTGAAGCCGAAATTCCATAGCTTGCAAACTCAAGCGACTTTCTGGTTTTTCCCTCACTGCTTTGATTTTTCGGTTCAGTCGGTTCGGTATGCTCTGTTGCAGTCGTTGAAGTTGTCGGCCTTTCAGTTGAGGGTATTGCCGAAGTGTAGACGCTCGGAGCAGTCATAGACGGAATTTCAAAGCTTACCGGTACGGTAGCTTCAGTCGTTTCGTTTGCCGGATTAAATTTAGTAGTAACAACTGTCGGCATAGTTTCGCCGTAGTTGGTCGTAAGTATCATTGTTTCACCGGTAGCCTTGGCCGTTGTTGTTTGGCTTTCGGTGGAATCGGCCGAAGAGCCTACGTTCTGTACGCCTGACGAAACAGGAAGAGTACCTACCGTTTCAAGAGCCTGCGATTCATTTGTACTGGTTTCAGTTCCCTCATTCTTTTTGCATGAGGCAAAGAGAACCGCAATCACAAGAACAAGAGTTAAAGCTATTGCTTTTTTCATTCGAGAGCCTCCGAAAATCATAATTGTTGTAATTATATTCTTTTTTTAAATTAATGTCAACTAAAAAAGCAGAAATCAGTTCTTTATTTTCAATCAATCAGTTTTTTACGAACATTTCTGCGTTCTTTTTAATATATTTTGCTCCGCAATGTTTAATCTTAGTTAAAACATCGCCCTTGTCAAAATATTCTTCAACATCTGAAATTATCTTTTCATTTATTGACGTTGTCTCGTCTTTTTCGTCAAACATAATTCTAAGCTTCTCGGCTTCGGCCGCCTCTTCAAAAAGTCCGATAAGCTCAAGAGCAGGAATAATAATCTCGGTAAGCTCCCGCCCGTTTTCTCTGAAAAAAATTTGGGGAGATTTGTCGGAAACAAAAACATCAAGCGCATAAATAAACTGCTGTTCTTTTTTCATTTTTTTAAATTCGCCGCTCATATCATCGGCCTTCTGAAGCACAAGCTGATATGAAAGCGCCGTCCCTTCAAGAAGTTCATCATCATCTGCATTCATAATTACTTCTTTTGTAAGGTTTTCGTATTTCTCTTTGAGTTCAAGAAGATGTTTTATATTAGCCTCTTCTTTTCTGAAATCCTCATAGTGTCTGCGATACGCTTTAGCCGCCATTCTAACAATAAGCGCAAACACGACAAGAACAAAAACCAGTCCCACCGCATACCATTTGTATTCAGTAAGCCATTGTAAAAAGTTTTCCATAGCCTTTTCCTTTTAATTTTCTATTAACCTTTTATAAATATCGCCTTTTTTGATTGCCGTTTCCTTCGCCGCCTGTTTTGCCGCAAAAGATGCGCTCATATTTTCGTTTTCCATAAGGTCTTTTGCAATTTTAACCGCATCTTCAAGGGTATATTCGTCTTCTTGACTTTCAGGCGCGCCTTCAAGCACAAGAACTATTTCACCCTTTAACGGATTTTCGGCATAGTCGGCCGCCGCTTTTTCGAGCGAAGTATGAATAACTTCTTCGTAAATCTTTGTAATTTCACGAACTATAACAAGCTTCCTGTCACCGAAATAAAAGAGCATATCTTTCAGTGTCGCCGCAAGCTTATGCGGCGCTTCATAGAAAACCATCGTCCTTTTTTCATTAACAAGAGAGCTGAGGTGTTCTTTTCTTCCGGGCTTGTTGACCGAAAGAAAGCCCTCAAAGGTAAATCTTCCAACCGAAAGACCCGAAAGGGCAATTGCCGCAACGAAAGCCGACGGCCCCGGAACGGCACAGACAGTTATTCCTCTTTCGTGACAAAGAGCAACAAGTTCTTCGCCCGGGTCAGAAACGGCAGGCATACCGGCATCGGTAACAATCGCACAGTCTTCCCCGCCGAGTATTCTTTCAACTATTATTTCACCTTTGGCTCTGCGGTTATGTTCAAAATAGCTTATCATAGGAGTTTTAATACCGAAATGATTAAGAAGCTTGAGCGTAACTCTTGTGTCCTCCGCCGCAATAAAGTCAACGCTTTCAAGCGTTTCAAGCGCACGAGGTGAGATATCGCCAAGGTTACCTATCGGAGTTCCGACAACATATAATTTACCGCTCATAATTATCCTATCCTTAACTTGTCCGAGAACAAATCTTAGGGAATCGCTTATTAATTCATAGCGCCCTGAATTAATCGGCGATTCCTTAGTTTTTATCGGTGTCCTTCCATATAGTCACCGAAAATGTCACGAAGTTCGTCTGTAACCGAACCGTCGGCATTTTTCATCACAAGATTCTTTTCTATACTGACTGTGCTTTTACCCCCGCGTCTTCCTTCGACAAGAACAAGCCATGGCGCTCTGCCCTCTTTTTCGACAACAAAACGTATGCGCTTTGCCTCAAGCTTGCTTTCCCTCATTGAAACAATTATATCGCAAAGTCTTTCCGGGCGGTGACACATACAAAATCTTCCGCCAAACCGAAGAAGCAAGGACGCCGCTTTGCAAGCATCGTCAACCGTACACATCGTTTCGTGCCTTGCAATTTTATCAGCTTCACTCATGCTTTCAATACCTGTGCCGACAGGCTTATAAGGCGGATTCATTGTAACAAGATCAAATTCACCAAACGGCAAAATTCCTTTTAGATCTCTAATATCAGCATTTATAACCGTTAGCCTTTTTTCAAGAGAATTTAGCTTTATTGATTTTTCAAGCTGTACGCAGGCTTTTTTCTGAATTTCAACGGCTGTTACCGAATTGGTTTCACCTTTAAGCCAGACAAGCGGAATAATTCCGCAGCCGGCACCCATATCCAAAGCCCTGTCCTTGCGCTTTATATTTGCAAAAGACGCAAGCAAAACTGCATCTGTTCCGAAGGTATGGTCATCGGAAACAACAATTTTCATGTCATTGCCGAGCGGTTCAAGCCGCTCATATTCAAAAAGTTCTGTGTCCATGGTGTTTTCTTTCCAAATCAATTAAAAAAAGGTTATCTGCCTTTTTTCGGGTATACCTTCAAGTGCGCCGACCGCACGAAGAGCATCAATAACAGCAGTCGTAGCTCCCGCTTTTTCGGCATAATCATCAATTGAAATGAACTGCTCACCGTCTTTTGCCGCCTGAGCAAGACCGATTGCGGCATTCTCAC
>CANQLQ010000173.1 GCA_947624755.1 uncultured Clostridia bacterium
CAAAGCATAAACAAAGACGGCTGGAGCTATAAAGGAAGGTATTCCCACAAAAAGGCCGCGGCTCTTTCAGGGCTTGGAACAATAGGCAAAAGCTCTATGTTTCTTCACAAAAAATACGGAGCAAAGGTAAGACTCGGAACGGTTTTTACAAATTGCGAGTTTGATGTAAGCGACGTCTTGCCCGTTTCAATCTGCGGCGACTGCACACTTTGCGTTGATGCCTGTCCGTCCGGAGCGATAAAAGGGAAGGAATGGACAAAGGAAAGCACAAGGGACGAAATGTTTGACCCCGAAAAGTGCAGCACATACATGAAAGAGCATTTTAAAAATATCGGACGCGGAGCAGTTTGCGGAATATGTATGAAAGTATGTCCTTACGGCGAATAAAAACAGTTAGTATTTCCCAAAAAACTGTTGTAAAAACGGTGAGTTTTGTTATATAATTGGTTTAAGCTTATAAATTACGATAAAATCTGAAAGGATCTGACAAAATGAACGGCAACATAACAATCTTTAACCATCCGCTTATTCTCCATAAACTTTCAATTCTTCGCAACAAAAACACAAGCTCAAGAGATTTCAGAGCCCTTATTTCGGAAATTGCAATGCTTATGTGTTATGAGGCAACTCGTGACCTTCCGCTTGAAGATGTTGAAATTGAAACTCCGATCTGCAAAACGACAGTAAAACAGCTTGCTGGTAAAAAGCTTGCAATTGTACCGATTCTTCGTGCGGGACTTGGAATGGTTGAAGGAGTGCATACTCTTATTCCTTCGGCAAGGGTAGGTCATATCGGACTTTACAGAGATGAAGAAACGCTTCAGCCTGTGGAATATTTCTGCAAGCTTCCCAAAGATATTGAAGAAAGGGACGTTATCGTCGTTGACCCGATGCTTGCAACGGGCGGAAGTGCAATTGACGCAGTAAGTCAGCTCAAAAAAAGAAACCCGAAATCAATTCGTTTTATGTGCATAATCGGCGCACCGGAAGGTATTGAGGCTTTCGGAAGGATTCATCCTGATGTTCCGATTTTTTGTGCAGATCTTGATGAAAAGCTTAACGAAAACGGTTATATTGTTCCGGGTCTCGGTGACGCCGGCGACCGTATTTTCGGCACAAAATAACTTATTTAATAAAAAAACAAGGGGCTGTTTTAGTACAACCTCTTGTTGTATTTTTAGGGAAGCTTTGATTAAATCACGCTTAAAGTTTAATGCTTAGATTTAATCAGAGCTTCCTTAGAATTTATTAAAAACGAATTGTATAAGCAGCATATAGCAAACCGTTCCGCCTGCAATAGATACGAGCATATTTTTCTTCCAAAGATGAAGCAAAATAACAACAACAATTGCTATAAGCTCGGGCAAACCGTGATTACCTTCAAATATGCTGACATTTCTAAGCGAATAAACAACAAGCATACCGAAAACTGCGGCGGCAAGAACTTTCCCGAGATATTGAACATATTTTGGAATTTTATTTCCCGAGGGAAACACAATAAACGGCAAAAATCGTGTAATGAGAGTTCCGAGAACGACCATTGCAATTGTGATGATCTGTTGAGAAAGAGTCATAGTCATGTCTTTTCACCTGCTTTCTCAAGCGGAGCTCTTAAAAGGCTTAGAACGGCAAGAATTGAAATCATTGAAGGAATAATAAACCTGTCGGGACCGAAAATGAGAAGGCAGACGACTGAAATAACAATGCCAAGAATTGAGCTTGCGTGATTTTTTTCCTTTATGAAGTTGTCGAGAAAAATTACGACAAACATTGAAACAAGGACGAAGTCAAGACCCTCTGTGCTGAAAGTTATCAGAGAACCGAAAAGACCACCCATTGCCGCACCGAAAACCCAATAAATCTGATTGAGAATTGAAACAAAGAACATAAACCAGCCTTTGTCGCAATCTTCGGGAATTTGAGCGGTATAGTTTATTGAAAAGCTTTCGTCGCACATTGCAAAAATCAAATAAATCTTTTTAAGGCCGACGTCCGAAAATTTTTCAAGCATGGATATTCCGTAAAAAAGATGTCTTGCGTTGACCATAATTGTCATTAAAAGGGCGGATAAAGGGTCAAAAGGACCGAGGAGCATTCCAACCGCAAGAAACTCTACCGAGCCTGCAAAAATCGTCATGCTCATAAGAAGCGGATAAAGAAAGCTGAACCCCGAAACATTCATATAAATTCCGTAAGTAAGGCCAAGGAAGGTAAAGCCTGCCATAATCGGAATTGTTTTTGGAAACGCCGCTTTTAGTGAATTTATAATCACTTGTTTCTTTTCCATTTTCATTCCTTAACTCTTATATAAACTTCCATTTCGTTTTCGCCTCGGTTGCCCCATGTGTAGTAAGGTACAAAATGAAGCTTTACCGGGTCTTTTTTGTCTATATTGTAGTCTGAATAAAGACCTACTGAATTGCTTTCGGCTTCTTTATATCCGTCCGCTGTTATAAAACCGTCTTTTATTTCAAAATCCGTATTCTTGTTAATAGAAAGAAGATGAAGGTTTTTGCCGTTGTCAGCTTCTTCGAGACAATAAATGAACGGACCGTAAGAGACTGCGGCTTTTCCGATGTTTTCGCGCACTTTATTTGAGCATTTTATAAGCTTTGGCTTGATTTCAAATATAGCTTCAACAGTTACACTGCCGCAAATTTCAAAAACCGCATACCCGTTTTTTATTTTATACTCTTTTGAAAAGCTGAAATTTTTGCACCAGGAAGGCACACGAAGCGCAAGACCTGTTTTCTTTTGGGAATTAATTTCGATTTTAACTTTGCCGCTCGAAAGATAGTCCGATTCAATTTTGACTTGTGCATTTTTTGCTGTGAATCGGCCTCCGATATACTGATGGATAAAAATCATATCATTATTTTCGGAAAGACAATATGTTCCGACAGAAGTAATAAGCCTTGCGAGGTTTGGCGGACAGCAAGCGCAGCTAAACCACTTTTGACGTACAGGTTTAACGTGATATTTGCGCGAATCTTTATGTGACGCTTCGGGCAGAACTTCAAGCGGATTTACATAGAAAAAGGCTTTTCCGTCTTCTGCCATTGAAGAAAGAACGGTATTATAAAGAGCTCTTTCTATCACATCGGCAAAATGAGCATCAGGTGAAATTTCAAGCATTCTCATTGCAAAAAATATAAGTCCTATAGAAGCGCAGGTTTCGCTGTATGCAAGGTCATTTGGCAAATCGTAATTGAACGAAAAGGCCTCTCCGTCCACTGTCGCACCGATGCCGCCGGTTATATACATCTTTTTGTTTTCGATGTTATCGAAAAGTTTAAGACAGGCGGTATATAATTCTTCATCACCGGTTCTTTTTGCAATGTCGGCCATTGCGCTAAAAAGATAGACCGCCCTTACTGCGTGACCTACAGCTTCGGTTTGTTTTCTCGGCTCTTTGTGAGCCTGATTATAGTGGTAGTTATCTTCTTTTGTCTCCCGGCCAAGAACCATGTCATAATAGTAGGGCTTCTTTCCGCGCTCATTTATAAAGAAAAGCGCAGTTTTAAGGTAGTCTTTTTTGCCTGTTAAGTCAAATAATTTAACAAGAGCCATTTCGGCAATTTCGTGTCCGGGATAGCCTTTGATTTTATTTTCACCGAAAGTGTCACAGATAAGGTCGGCAAATTTCAGGGCGGCGTCAAGCAGTTTTCTTTTTCCTGTTGCTTTATAAAAAGCTGTTGCCGCCTCGGCAAGATGTCCGAAGCAGTAAAGCTCATGATGGTCCTTGAGATTGGAGAAAATTTCATCACGGTTATTAATAATATAAAGAGTGTCAAGATAGCCGTTATCCATTTGTGCGGCGCAGATTATATCAATTACTTCTTCGGCCTGTTTTTGCAAATTATCGTCCGCATAAGCCATGAGCAAATATGCCACGCCTTCAAGCCATTTGTAAACGTCGCTGTCTTGAAACACCCAGCCGTGAAAAGCGTTTTTGTCGCAGTTAGTCTCATTGTATACCCATTTATCGACAGGGTATGAGGGTACGCTTTTGCCTTCTTTAATTTTTTTTATAACTTCGCCGGCCTTTAAAAAGTTTTCTATGCAGTAACTTTTTTCTGCACCCGGTACTCTGTCATGGAGGGCTTCATACTGATAGGGTATGACTTCTTTTCGGACAAGTTCAAGCTTGCCGTTCCAAAAATTGTCGCTTATTTTTATATAACCCGGTTCAATATGATTTGAAAAATTTTTCTCATTCATAAAATTACCGCTTTACCATTTTTTGTCTGTATAGGGAAGAGGGCAGCGCTGTGTTTTGAAAGCGGCGCGAAGTTCAATATAGCAGCCGCATTTCATACAAACACCTGAAATTAAATTTTCGCAATTTTTGCATTGACTAAGACGAAAGGAATAAAGGTCATAATTTGACTTTTCTTTTTCGGACAGCTTTTCGATCTTCGCTTTGATTAATTCATATACATCTTCCTGCGCGCTTTCCCTTAAAAGACATTTTTTACATTCTTCCATATTTATTTAACAATGAATTTTACAATAGAGCAGGGTGGAGCTGTGAATTTAAAACCGTCGGAAGTTTTTTCAAACTCGGTAAATTCCTTCGATTTGACGGCGTCAGCGTTTTCAAAACTATTATGGTCGTGAGCCTCACCGCAAAGAATTTCCGCTTTAATTACACTTATGTTAAAATCAGCTATTTGACAGCAAATTTCCTGTGCTTCGTCAATTGAAGTATTAACAACGGTTGACACAATTTCACCGTTTTCGTTCATTGAAGCGCTTTCGATAAGCTTAGGAAGTTTATTGGCAGAAGGTATATAGTCCGTTGTGATATAG
>CANQLQ010000174.1 GCA_947624755.1 uncultured Clostridia bacterium
CTTTTGGAACTTTTCTTTCAAAAGAAAAGTTCGCCGACGGCAGTCAAAACCGATAATTTGCACAAATTAAGGAATCCTCGGAAAAAATCCAAGGGAATAGTATCTTGAGGCCATGATGTGCCCGAAAGCCCGCATCATGAATACCGGGTTTTCGGGCACCTTGCTTTTTTGAAAATCTTTTTTGCAACACTTTTGCAACAGGTTGGAAGAAAAAGCGTTTTCGGGCAGGCGGGTTCGTTCCGAGTGGTTGTTATGTGCAATCCATTAACAATCCACCCATTCAATGTCTTTTTCGGCTTCCCAGAAGGTCTTTCCGTTAAAGATGGGCGCATTTTGAAAAGCCTCTTGTCCTTCGCTTATGGAAGCCCCGTTATATTCCCAAATATAATAATCATCGTCATCTTCTACTGTGGGCTCAACCTGAAAAACTTCCATGTGAACAGAATTTTCATCCGGCATATACCCTTGAAACCAATACTTTACACCGTGGAAGATAAAAACAGTGTCCTGGCAGGTATATATCCTATCAATAAACTCATTAGCATTGCCGTTAATCATATTTTGTTATCCCCTTAAAATATTTTCTGTATTTTTTCTTCATTTTATCTGTAAGGTAATGAGCATCTGTTCTGTCAAAAGCACCGGCCTTATTTTTGCTGAAGCGCTCATCATATAAGTGATAGTGCAAAACTGGAGTACGCCCATCTCCCGTGAGAGTTTTTTCAGGATGATATGCTATTTCCATAACCAATGTATGGTCTTTGTCATAAATTCGCATTTCGTGAAACGTGCCATTCGGCTTTAGTTTGATATAAGCATTACTTGTATGTGATGATTCAGGTAAGCTATGTTTTCCATTTGTCCCTTCTAAAACCTTAACGCCCTCAATATAGCCGACAGTTTTGTATGTATAATTCACCGGATTCCCGCTTGCAAAAGTCCCTCTTCCGCCCATATCAGCGCACCACCTTTCTTGACCGATCAGGATGTTTTCTTTTATTAAATCTCTGCCGTGTAAGTTTTTAATCGTTAACAATCCACCCACTCGATGTCTTTTTCAACTTCCCAAAAAGATTTCCCGTTAAAGATTTTTGCGCTGACAAACTCTGAAACGGGATAGTTTCTATCATTTGAATAGGCACGCCATTTAAAATGGCTGTCAGACGGTTCCAACACATAAAGCTCCAGCGTCGGCGTTTTGTTTTCCAAATAGCCTTGTATAAAATATTTATTTCCGTTGTAGAGGAAAAAACGCTCATCGCCATAGTGCAAGCCATCGATAAACTCATTGGCATTGCCGTTAATCATATTCCGCTGCCCCCTTAAAATACTTTCTGTATAGGCAATACTTGAATGTGATGATTCTGATAGGCTATGCTTTATGCTTATCCCTTCCTGTCAGAAATCAACCGAACAAGACTGTAATATCTTGCTCTGCTTCATAAATGGTTCTTCCGTCGAAAAGTTTCGCTTTCTCAAATTGCTCAACGCATTCGGCATGGTTCTTGCCGTGACAACGAAAAATGTAATTCTCGTCCCCAAAACACTCGAATATTACAAATTCTACAAGCGTCGGATCGTTCTCATATACCTGAGATTCCATAAAATACCGTTTTCCGTTATAGTCAAACTCTTTTTCCGGACCGCCCATTGTTAGTAAATCGTTGATAAACTCAGCTAAAGTATTTCCTTTCATCAATGGTCACCCCCTTAAAAAATGATTTGTAGCGTTCATATTCGGCGCGTGTTAATTTACGCTTCACAGTGGTTGGGGCGTTATGGTAATCAATTCCCGGCTTTTGATGAATATGGATATGCAGCACATCTCCTTTGCCGAGACTTGGTTCATGATGATACCCAATTTCCAAAGTGATTTCGTGGTTTTCGTTATATTCTCGATATTGATGAAAAACGCCGTCTTTATCGAGAAGAATATAACTCAAACTCGAATGTGCCTCTTCGGGCAATTTATAAGACTTAGATTTATCAATAGGTTGCAAAACCTTAACACCATCGATTTTGTCAATAGTATCGAAGGTGTAAGGAACCGGATTTCCGCTTGCAAAAGTCCCTCTTCCGCCCATATCAGCGCACCACCTTTCTTGACGATTGGTAGTCTACCGGCACAATATTGCCCTTCATTTCTGGAAATGGTGTGCCGAACACGATGATTTTTTCGGGCTGCAACCGCTCCAACATTTCGTTATAACCGCGCATAAAGCCGATACGGGAGCGCTTGCACCCGATCATACCCACGGCAACCGTCCCGCCTTGCTCAACGCCGTCAAAGCAGAATTCAAAACTGCGGCTATCGCTCCAGCTAATGGTCGGAATCACCGTCAATCCTTTGCTTTGCCAATACGCACCTACCCAGCGATTTTTCCCAACACTTTCAAGCTGCCGCCATAAGTCCATATCGGCATAGGTGGAAAAATCAGGTGTGAGCAAAAATGCGTATTGGCAATAGCGTTCTAAAGAACGGTCGGGATGATCGTAAATCCCGGAAAACCGGTAGTCATCAACGAAAAAATGTACGCCTTTTTTCTTGTTCTCTTCACTGTCATTCGCTCTTGTGTCAGAGCAGGCTGCCAACATAATATCATCGGTCGGAAGGGCTTGTTTGCTTACAAACGGAATGCCCCACTTGCCTGCGCTAGGGAAAGAATTTCTCAAAAATAGGGGATTGTCTCTCATAGTTTTACTTGTCATTTTAGTTCCTCCAAAAAATTTTTTAAGCTTTTTACTGCTGAATGTTGCTTTTTCCCCAGGACGGTGCTATAATGACTGAACACCAAGTCGAATAGCAATATTCGGGGGACAGGCACTTTACAGATTGGTCGCAACAATTTGTAAAGTGCTTTTCTTCTTTATCTTAAATCAATCATAGGCATCACCTGCTTTCTGTTATGTCTGCATTTATTCCCTTCTTGCCAAATCAAGTAGTTCGGCAAAATAAAAGGTTTTTCCACGTTTGCGATCATCACTGTGAAGAACGTGTTTCTCTTCTAATGCATTCAAATATCGAACAGCTTGTCCATGCGAGACTGATAGCTGATCATCCAACACATTGGCGTTTAATACCGGATGTGTGAACAGGCACTCTATGATCTCATCGAATTTCGGACTGTTAATGCATTCTTTGACGGTATTCTTAGTCTTTGTATAGAGTGCATTTAAGGCATCGATATATCCGATATGTTTTACCGTTTGAACGGAAACCTTGTGCAAAAAATATTTGATCCATTCGTCAAGAGAATTTGTTCTTGCATCGGTCAACATACGATAATATACCGGCTTATCCATGTTGATAGCCTCGCTGATATAAAAGAAAGGGAAATTGATAATTCCGGCCTTGTAGAAATACAAGCTGATTAAAATACGGCCAATTCGACCGTTTCCGTCGGAAAACGGGTGGATAGACTCAAATTGAGAATGAATCATAGCGGCCTTGATAAGCGGATGGAGCCCGTCTTCTGCGTTATTCATGAAAGAGATCAGTTCGTCCATGTATTTTTTTGTTTCGGAAGCCGCCGGGGGCGTATATACAACCTTGCCGGTTGAACTTTTGATTTGATTATCCTTTGTTTTGTATTTTCCAAGCGTTTTTTCAAGTCCGGGAGCAATAATTCCGCTCATTAAGCAGGTATGAAGCTCCTTAATAAAAGAATGGGTAAACTTTCCGGTGCGAAGCTGCTCCGCTCCAAACGCAAGCGCCTTCATGTGATTTCTTACTTCTGTACGGATTTTTTCATCATCCGGTTTTGGATTGATTTCGTTTTTTAGCACTTCGGTTATGGTAGTTTGCGTACCTTCAATATACATAGATGAAACAGCTTCTTTTTTTTGCAGCATGGGAATCAGAATGCTGTTAAACTGATACGAACTGATTTTTGCTTCCAAAATACCCAGATTTTTAGACGCATCCGCGAGGTCATTTAAAAAATATCCGGCATTAAAATCGGTCGTCCTGTTTTTAATGTATTCCAACATAAGCATACCTCCCTACGAGTATGTAATCAGTATAGCACGCCTGTTTTTATTTGTCAATGCTTAACGTGCATCTTTTTTTAAAAGGTGCACGTTAATTTATTGTGATGCACTTGGCCAACCATGTTACAAAAAAGATCTGCCTGCCCGAAATACGCATACCATGATTACATTTGACCTACAAACCAGACGTAATCATTCTTTTGCGATATTTGCAACACTTTTTGCAACAGAAAATCGGAGAGAGAATAATACGAAGAAAAGTTCGTGTAAAAGTGCTTGTTTTTGTAACAAATCGAAGCTATAAATGTGTGCAGTTCTAAGGAATCACTGATTAATACAAGCAACCCTGCTTGACGGTAAATTATTCCGTCATTTTGCCCAAAAATTTTCGTTAATACACAAAGTATTGCCTCAAATTTTTGTAATATAAAAAGATACTTTCAAATTAGGGACAAAGTGTTTTTGCGGTGTAAAATTATAATTTTATATAATTCCTATCCCGCGTAATTCTTGCGGGCGATGCCCGTGGGCGATCACACGGGGTCGCCCCTACGCGGTTTATGAAAACGACAGCCTGAGTATTTTGGCAAATTATTAAGGAATATTTGCAAGCAAGATGAGTATTAATCAGTGATTCCAAGCCTTAAGCGTGATTTGATCAGAGCTTCTTTAAGCATTATTTTCAAAGTACAGGCATAAAATTTTAGGAAAGATCTGATTAGGGAAACACTGATTAATTCAGGGTGTCCTAATTGCACGCATGGCGTGCAGCAATTACGCGGGATAGAAATTATATAAAATTATAATTTTACAC
>CANQLQ010000175.1 GCA_947624755.1 uncultured Clostridia bacterium
AAAAGAACAAAGTATAATTTGGAAAAAACTAACCTTTACAACAGGCTTTATCCTGAGGCACAGACCGCATTTTCCCTCTTTGTCGGAGCTAAGATAAAAAAGAAGCAAACTTACCACAGGGAGACAAAGAACCGACAGACCTATAGGCACAGGCATCGCACACAGGAATTACGCGGTGGTCATCGCCCACAGGAGTTACGCGGGGCAGATTATGCAAGCTTTTACTCTTTCGCCGCGAAACGGCTTTTGTTATTAAACCATAACATAAGTTCCAAAAGCAGAGCCATTGTAACTTACACAAAGGATACATATAATCATTCAAATAATATTACATTTTTTTATCTTTTTCAAAAGCGGCATTTACAGCATCGGTAACGGCCGCTTGAAATCCGTCTTTTTCAAGAGCAAGCACACCTTCAATCGTCGTTCCGCCCGGTGAACAAACCTTGTCAACAAGAGCCCACGGATGTTCTCCGCTATCAAGAATCATTTTTGCACTGCCAAGCACAGCCTGTGCGCTGACTTCAAGGGCAACATCTTTTGCCATTCCGTTTTTTACCGCCGCTCTTGCAAGTGAGTCAATGAACATATAACTAAACGCAGGAGAACAGCCGCCGATCGCACTGTAAACCGAAAATTGATTTTCGGGAATACTGACTGCCCTTCCGAAAGACGAAAGAAGATTTTCGGCAAAAACAGCGTCATCATCTGTTGCGCTTTCATTTTTGCAAAAGGCCGAAATTGCCTGTCCCACAACGGCATTGATATTTGGCATAACCCTTATTATTCTTGCGTCAAAGCTGAGACACGACCTGAGAAAATCAAGAGATTTACCTGCCGCAATTGAAATAATAAGCGAATTCTTTACAGCAAGCTCTTTGTCAATTTCCAAAAGGACAGCTTCTATCACGTTGGGCTTTACCGAAAGCACGATCTCACTGCAATTTTTCGCAAGCTCCTTCGCTGACATCATAACATTAACATTATACTTTTCTTTTAAATTTTCCGCTTTCTTTTTATCTTTATCGAATACGGCAATTTGCTCGCCTTTTAAAAATGACGAACCCGCAATACCTTTAATGATTGCCGTTGCCATATTACCTGTTCCGATGAAACCAAGCATTTTTTTGCCATACTGCCGAGACTTTTAAACGGGGTCGGCAGTCCTTTCAATTTTAATTTTATTCCTCAAGAGAAGATGTACAATGAGGGCATTTTGTTGCCTCAATATTAATTTCGCTTTTGCAAAACGGACAAATTTTTGTTGTCGGAGCCGGTTCTTCGGCAGGTTCTTCCTTTTTGCCAATAGCGGTAATTTTATTGATCCCCTTGACTATGAGGAAAATTACAAAAGCCATAATTAAAAAGTTGATAACTGCGGTAATAAGCGAACCGTAACTGAAGGTTGCATAGCCGGCATCAATTGCCTTTTGAGCGGTTGCGAAGGTCTCGCCCTCAGGCGCACCAAAAACAATAAATTTGTCAGAAAAGTTGATACCTTTTGTAATAAATGTAAGAAGCGGTGAAATAAGGTCATTTACAAGAGAATTGACAATTGCCTGAAAAGCGCCGCCGATAATAACACCGACAGCAAGGTCAATTACATTGCCGCGCATTATAAATGTTTTAAACTCTCCAAAAAATTTTTTTCCTTTTTCTTTCATTATAAATTCCTCCGTTTATTTTAAAATCATTAAACATACTTTGCAAAATGCAAATTTATTTTAGCACAAACAAATAAATATTAAAAGGTCAAAACGAATATTTTCAAAAAATTATTCATACCCCCGTAAGGTCAAAGGCAGGTATAAATTCTTCGTTTGCAGATTCACGAAGCTGAATAAAAGCGTTTTCAAAGCCTTCTTCCTCAAGAAAAGAAACTACCTTTTCATATTCCCTTTTGGTGATTTTTCTTTGAAGTTCGGGGAAGTTTTCTATTTTTCCGCATGGTGTATACTGAGCCATAAGACTTACATAAGTTTTTGCACCGAAATTTTCTTTTATCCGGCGGAAAATTTCAATTGACTGATTGGTATTTTTCGGCAAAATCAGGTGGCGAATAATCACACCTTTTTTGATAATTGCGTTATCGTCAAAAATATCTTTTGGCAACTGCCTTTTCATTTCAAAAATTGCATTCAATGCGTTTTCAAAATAATCATAAGCGAGAGAATATTTTTTTGAACGCTCCGGGCTTATATATTTAAGGTCGGGCAGATAAACGTCAACAAGCCCTTCAAGCCTTCTTAGCGTTTCAACGCTTTCATAGCCGCTGCTGTTATAAATAACAGGCACTCTTGAATTATATTTTTCAAGAACGCTTGCAAGTTTATATGCATAGTGAGTAGGGTTTACAAGATTTATATTGTTTACTCCGCTTTCTATCAGCTCGTCGAAAATTTCCATAAGTCTTTTTTCGCTGATTTCTTTTCCGAAACATTCGTGGCTTATTTCATAATTCTGACAGTAGGCGCATCTTAGATTACAGCCCGAAAAAAATACGGTTCCCGAACCCGCTTTGCCGCTGATACAAGGTTCTTCCCACATATGCTTTGACGCTCTTGCAACGACAAATTTTTCACCGACACCGCAAAAACCTTTTGTTTCACTTCGGTCAACGCCGCATTTTCTTGGGCAGGAACAGCACTTCATTTTCTCTCTTCTTTCTTCTTATCATAGGCTTATTCTACCACAAAAAATTGACTTTTTCCACAGTCGGATATATAATACTAATCACCAACTATATCGGAGGAAAAATCAATGATTTTGGTAATAGATATCGGAAACACAAACATTACTCTTGGCTGCTATAAAAACAAAGACCTCGTTTTTGTCTCAAGAATGTACACCGAAAGGCATAAGACAAGTGATGAATTTGCGGCAGGACTTCTTGATATTTTCAGCCTTTACGGCATCGACCCCAAAAACTTTAAGGGGGCTGTTTTAAGCTCGGTCGTGCCTGAGCTTACCGATATAATTTCTCAGGCCGTAGAAGGGGCAACAGGCAAAACACCTTTACTTGTCGGCAAAAACTGTAATGCCAACCTTAAAGTTGAAGTTATTCCTATTGAATATCTCGGTGCGGATCTTATCTGCGGCTGTGTCGGAGCTATTGAAAAGTACCCTCTCCCCTGCCTTGTTGTTGATATGGGAACCGCAACGAAAATTCTTGCAATTGATAAAGACGGCTTTTTTCTCGGCTGTACAATTTCGCCGGGCGTAAAAATTTCCCTTGACGCTTTAGCTTCCGGTGCGGCGCTTCTGCACTCGATAAGCTTCAACAAGCCCGAAAAGGTAACCGGTACAAACACCGTTGAATGTATGCAGTCGGGATTGGTTTTCGGTAATGCTGCAATGATTGACGGTCTTTGCGAAAGAATGGCAAATGAACTTGGATTTGAAAATCCGACAATTGTTGCAACCGGCGGTTACAGCAAGGGAATTATCCCGTGCTGTAAGGCTGAAATTATATATGACGAAAATTTGGTTCTCGACGGATTAAAGGCTATATATGACAAAGCGGCGGATATCAGACAAAGTTAGCCTATCTTTGAATAGCGTAAAAATTGACCTCGAAAGTTAAAACCGAGGTTTAATTTATTTTGATAAATTTTAAAAAGTATCGAAAGCCTATTTTGCAATACCTTGTGTTTTTTCCCTTTTCTTCCAGCTTATAAACCCATACATATCGTTAAAAAGGAACATAAGAAAGCACGCTATCATGGGAAGATAGGTTATATCCTCTATAGACGCAAGCACCCATAGGACAATCAGCACAATATCATTTCCCGCATAAGCCACAGCATAATAGGAATTTCTAAGGAGCATAAGAGACGAAGCAAGAAAGCTTGTTGTAATTGAAATTGTGCTGAAAAACAGATTCGGTGTGTTTAGCGCCTTTAAGATAAAATAGAACAAGACCGTTACCGCCGCTGTCCCTATGCTAAGCAGAACTATCTGCAATTTTGTTAATTTATGAATTTTAACCTCGTTCTTTCCCTTTTTAAACGGGTGCCGCAGCCACGAAATAACCGAAAAGGCCGCTATCGGCATACTCATTGTAAGATAGGTTATCATTTCTCCGTAATAGCGGAAACGGTATGAATTAACGGCATAAAGTATGCTGAATATAACGGAAAGGATCTGACCCCAGACATCTCCTCTTGCAACAAAAATAAGCGCCGTAACGCCAAGCACCGTTGCTGAAAGAGTTACCGGGTCAAATTCTCCGGCGGCTATATTTGACAAAAGCACCACCGAAAGTGAAACCGACCATAAGACCCATTCGCGCTTTTTCATATTTTTGAAAGGATTTTTCAGCACCTTATCACCCCGCACAAAAAGAACCTATGACACAACTAAAGAGAGCTTACAAAGTATCACAGGTACTAATAATCTTCAATTAATTATACCGAAAAGCCGAAGGTTGTCAATAACTTTTAATAAAGCCTTGTGCCTGAGGTAAAAATTTTTTCGGCAAAAAATTTTGGGGCAGCCGCCGTTGGCTGCCCCGTTTTTTATTAATAATGTACTTTGCCGCATGCGCAGACTTTGTTCATCTTAAAGATTTTCCAAAAGATTTTTGCTATCGGATAAATTATCTGATATATCAAACCTTGCTTATGGCAAAGGCAGTTGTCATGGACTCCCTGATTTGAAAGCGGCTGATGACAATAGTCGCAAAGTCCGTCATAATCGTAATCACGGTGAGTATCCATTTTGGTAATTTGCTGTGCTTCGATAATTTCACCGCAGGCAGAGCAGTGCGAACCGCGTGTAAGG
>CANQLQ010000176.1 GCA_947624755.1 uncultured Clostridia bacterium
GAGAATTTTTGGGCAAAATGACGGAATAATTTACCGTCAAGCAGGGCAGCTTGTATTAATCAGTGATTCCCTAAACGCGTACCTTTGCGGTACGAAAGCGGTGACCGCTTTAATTCGAGTTTTTTTGTTGGTACTGTAAAACCGCTTTTGTAATACACTCTCTTGCCGGTACGCCGTCTATATATACGTCTTTCACGCTTACATGACCGTTGAATACATAAACTTTGGCATATGCTTTGCGGTAATAGAAATCAGAGGAGTATTCATTTACAATTAAGACACCTAACTTATTTTCGGGCATAATTCCTGTTGATTCCTCAGACATTTTTTCCATCCAAATTGTATGCGTCGGCAGCATAATGCCGTTTAAATCTATTTGACAATCGGGAAAATCAAATAATTTATTCCCGTGCGACTTAATATAGGACGTAGTATCCGGCTTTTTGTTTGTCAGTTCAATAACAGCAAAACCGTTGGCGTCAACGTGTATTTTCTCGTAAGCGCCGTATTCGCTGTATATATGCCGGACTTCCTCAGCAAGAGTAAAATACAGACGGTCGCCGTCAATCAACATATTGCTTATTTCAAAATTAAACAATTCACCTTTTGCTATTGTCCGCGCGTCTGTAACGCTGTATCCGATAACCATACAAATAGGAACAAGCAACTGGACAACAAGAATTGTCACAAACAATTTAAGACTGTGCTTTTTTAACATTTTCTTCAGCCTCCTTTTTCTTAGCTTTTCTTGAAATAAGGAAATTGGCAATGAACAATACAGCTCCGAATAAAATAAGCATAGCGCCCGCATATAAAGTCCCGATATCCAGACTGAAAACGATAAAAACCGTAAGTGCGGCGACAAGAAGCAGTCCCATGTTCAGTGTGAAAAATTTAAGCGACATTGCGCCCTTTACAATTAAGGATACGGCTTCGGCAAAAGTAACGGTAAACAAAAGGATAAAAATTATGCGCAAGCTTTCTAACGGTTTTATAAAACAAGTCGACAATTCCAATAAAGAACATAAAAATGCGCAAACAATAAAAACTGTCTTTGGTATATCGTCCATAAAATTATTTCGCTTTTTAATAACAGCAGCGACAGCGACTATCACAAACAATACGGCAAGCAGTGCGGCAGCAATTTCATTCAGTCCTGAGGACGGCAAGATATCATCTATAAACACATCACTTAAAAAAATAGCGCCGGCGGAAGTTGCCGCAATGCCGAGTATACCGAATATCTCAAACGGATAGTGCTTGTATTCCTTTTTGCCAAATGCATATAGGACGGCAAAGAAAGCCGTAATTATTCCGGCGGCAGCAATTTCATTAAGATATGAATAAATTATCGAGAACATACAAACTGTTGTAACAGCGGCGGCGGTCGAAATCCAAACGGAGTATATATGGTGCGGGTCTTTCGTTTTCCTTCTGTTCATAAAAACATAACCAAAGCCGAGCATCAGCAAAACGGAAACGGACACGTACGATAAAAGTTGAAAAGTTTCCAATACAGCATATTCAAAAACATTGATACTGAAATAAATGGAAGCTGTATAATAAAAAACAAGGGGCGCAGCAGCATCAAAAATATAAATGATCGGAAGAATCAGCAGCGCATCAATAAGCATACAATCGGCATAATTAGAACCTAAATTGAAAATTCCGTCCACCATAGCAATAGTTCCGACTATTCCCGCCAGAAGCAGTACGGACGCCCCCTCGCGCCATGCGATGCTTTCCCGTTTCTTTATATAAGTATATACGGCTGCTGCCTGTCCGAGAAGTATCGGAACAAATGCGAAAATCGTTTTCAGCGGTATCGGGAATTTTTTCCAATATGTAACGAATATCAAAATAAAACCTGAGCCGACGAGCAGCGACGCTAAAACAGCAAATACGATCGTCAGAATTTTTTCGGTCCTTCTCTTCTGCGCTTCCGGACCCAAATTTTTTATTTCTCCGTAAATCAGCTCTTCGGTGGTCACACCGAAAAATAAAGAGAGCTTCGTCAGCATTTCAATATCCGGCCGGGTGCGTCCCGTTTCCCAACTGGATACCGTTTGCCTCGTGACAAACAGCTTTTGAGCAAGCGAGTCCTGCGTAAGTCCGTTTGCGGTTCTGAGCTTTTTTATTGTCTTTGATATTTTTGTCACAAGAATCACCTCCGAATATATAAAAGCATATTGGTGCGAAAATATCAATATTTTGGGCTATAAATACCGCGCTATAATTTGTTGCACGGTATATTTGCTTATGTTTTTGACTGTTTTGCAAGCTCATAATATCAAAATTACCGCCGTCCGAAAATTAAGAATACACAAGGAGGTTGAAATATTGACACTCTGACAGATACAAGATATAATAAACCTACTGTAAACAAAAGAGCCGATTTATTTGTTTTAATTTGTTTAAATCGGCTTTTTCGGATTGAATAAAAGAAAAAAATATAGGAGAAAAATAGGAGAATTTTTATGAATTTTGATCTTCGGGAACGAGCAAAGGAACATATTTTAGTTACGGCGCACCGAGGTGTCAGCGGCGGCAATATTCCCTGCAACACCTTGACCGCCTATGAAATCGCTGTCAAGCAGGGGGCGGATATGCTTGAAGCAGACGTCAGCATCAGCGCCGACGGCAAGCTCTTTTTATTTCACCCGATGATGGAGCTAATGCACCTTGGAATACCATTGTATTTAAAGGCGCTTCCCTATTCGCTGATTCGAAAGCTGCACTACACCAATTTTGACGGCACTCCAACGCAGTTCGGTCTCGCAGATTTTGACGACTTTCTCGAACAGTTCAAAGGACGCTGCTTTATAAATATAGACAAATTTTGGTCAAACCCCAAAAAGATATACGACGCTGTTAAACGACACGGCATGACCGAGCAGATACTCGTCAAAAGCTCACTGTCCGAAAAGGTTTTAAAAATGCTTGAGCAGACAGCCCCCGATCTGCCGTTTATGCCAATCGTCAAGGAGGAGTATTCTCTTCACGAATCGCTCTTAAAAAGGCCGATAAACTATGTAGGTGTAGAGGTTGTTTTCAAACAGGAGACTTCTAAGCTTGCGAGCGAGCAGTTTATCAAAAAGATGCACAGCGACAATATTCTCGTTTGGGCAAATTCCATTATATACAACTATAAAGAACAGCTTGCCGGCGGTCACAGCGATGATACCGCATTCACAATTGGCGAGGACTACGGTTGGGGCTGGCTTGCCGACCGCGGCTTTGACATCATACAAACCGACTGGCCGGGTATGCTCATAGACTATTTGAAGCGGACAAATAAATACGGCAAATAGAAATCAAACTCAAAAAAACAAAAATTGCACATTAGCAAACGCTGTAAAAACAAGAGAAAAAACGAGAAAAACGAAGTATTCAAAATCTAAATTAATTTAGTTCAAAAAACCTATTGACATCTTTTCCCCGTTGTGATAATATATGACAGCAAAAAACAATAAGTTTGGAGGAAAGAAATATGTCAACTTATATGCCAAAGGCCGGCGACATCACCCGTAGCTGGTATGTTATTGATGCCGAAGGTCAGACACTCGGCAAAGTTGCTGCAAAGGCTGCAGACCTTCTTCGCGGCAAGCATAAACCTACATTCGCTCCTCACGCTGATTGCGGCGACCATGTTATCATCATCAACGCCGCTAAGGTTGTTCTTACAGGTAAGAAGCTTGAACAAAAGGTTTATTATCATCACACAGGTTACATTGGTAACATGAAAAAAGTTAAATACGGTACACTCCTCAAGAGCAAGCCTGAATTTGTAATGACAAAGGCAGTCAAGGGTATGGTACCTGACACAACGATTGGCCGTCAGGCTCTCACAAGACTTCGCGTATATGCAGGCGCAGAACACAATCATGCTGCCCAGAAGCCCGAAGCAATCGAACTTTAATAGGAGGAGGAAACAGATATGTACGAAACAACACCGTTTTTCTATGGTACAGGCCGTAGAAAGAAATCAATAGCAAGAGTTCGTGTTTATGCAGGCACAGGCAAGATCACAATCAATGACAGAGATATCGACGATTACTTTGGTCTTGAAACACTCAAAGTTCTTGTTCGCCAGCCCCTCGCTCTTACAGGCACAACTGAAAAGTTCGACATCATTTGCCGTGTAACAGGCGGCGGCGTTTCAGGTCAGGCAGGCGCCATTCGTCACGGTCTTTCAAGAGCTCTTCTGCAGTATGACGAAGGACTTCGTCCGGCGCTCAAGAAGGCCGGCTTCCTTACTCGTGACCCGAGAATGAAAGAAAGAAAGAAATACGGTCTCAAAGGTGCAAGACGCGCTCCGCAGTTCTCAAAGAGATAATTATTTTATCAAGAAAACGGCTTGTTTACAGGGATTTTGCCTTGTATCAAGCCTTTTTTGATGTCCGTCGTTTGGATATTCAAAACAATACAAAATATTCTCTTATAACTCAAAAGACATTTTAGAGCATATATAAAGAAACCCGCGCTAAACACGCGGATTTTTTCTCTATGTTTTAAACTTTGTTCTTTTGGCCTTTATTCGTCAGAAATAAGAAAATTGAGCTGTCGCACCTACGCGATTTATGAAAAATTTAATTTGTGACAGCCCTGAGTATTTTGACAAAGTATTACGTAAAATTTACAAACAAAATGAGTATTAAGCCTTAAGGAAGCACTGATTAATACAAGCCGCCCTGCTTGACGGTAAATTATTCCGTCATTTTGCCCAAAAATTCTCGTTAATACACAAAGTATTGC
>CANQLQ010000177.1 GCA_947624755.1 uncultured Clostridia bacterium
CATGCGTGCCTGCGGGCGATGCCCGTGGGCGACCACATGGGGTCGCCCCTACGCGTGCCGTAGTTTTAGTATCAAGACTTATATAAATCTTCCCTGTGTAACAGCCGTGGACTATGCTTACTGACTAAAATTTTTACAGTTAACAACGCAAGCCGTTTCGCGGCGTAAGAGAAAAATTATGCTTAATCTTCCTCGCGTAATTCCTGTGGGCGATGCCCACCGCCATGCGTGCCGAAAAATTTGCTAATCAATCTGAGCATTAGATTTAGATTTAATCAGAGCTTCCTTTATTCAATCCTTAAATATTTTTAAAAAAATTCTTTTTAAACCGAATGTCAAAAAATGTTTCGGCTTCATCTAAATTCATAATAACCCACTCACGGGAAGTGTGCGCCTCAAGAGTTTCAGGCAATTCTTTTATAAGTCTCGCAGCTTCATAAGTTTGTCCTGCGTGATATCTTACTTCGTTATTTCTACGATTTACAATAAATGATTTTTTGCTGGTTTTCCATGCATTCCTAATAATCTTTATCGCGTGTTTTCCGGTCACTTGCTCACTAAAATAATTTTCAAGCGAAAGAGGCTTTATGTATTGCGGAAAATCTTCACCGTATTGCTTTATTATTTCCACAATAATTTCAGACGAATATTTTAAAATATCAGGTGCGCTTTCGGTTTCATCTGAACATAATTCTTCAATTAAATCGGGAAGAATTGCTAACATTCTTCTTAAATATTCCCTATAAAAGGCTGTTCCGATTTTTTGCTGAACATTTCGCACAACATTGCTTTTCATGACTTCCGTATTGGTAAGACCTGCTTCTACACGGCAAATTACAGTTCTGCGAATCACTTCAGGCGCTACGGCTTTTACGTCTTCATTTGCACTTATGACAACAGCCGAATAATTGGTCAAATGCTCGCTTACACCAAAATCATCATTTTTTATTGTTTCAATTGCATGTTGATTAAATCTATTGTTTGTTAGATCGTCAACAATTATCGGAGCTCCCATTACGGTTCTTTTAAGCGCTTCAATACTTGAACGGGTAAAATCCGGCGCAGATACTTTCGGTTTCTGACCTATCATCATTTTTAACAAAGTTTCCAAGAAGGTTGTCTTACCGGCTTTACTTTGACCGTACACTAAGCCGAAAACCGGATACGGCAGCTTGTTTTGATCAAAGCGTGCCGCTGTATCACGCATTGTTGCCATAAAAGGAGAACAAAAAAACCAGTTTGCAAATTCAAAATAGCGATACTGCATTCCTTCATAATCTCCGTGAAATTTTTTGTAACCTTCCATGTAAGCGATAAATAAATCAACATCATTCTTTATTTCATCTTTTGGAGGATTCAAATCCATTGCTTCACCGTTGAGCATCACCTTTTGGTTAGTTGAGTCTATAACCAGTTGGGGATATTCGCTGCGCAATTCTTTCTCTTTTATTGTTTCATCTTTAATATGTCTGCGTAATTTGACAAAAGTCTCCGGATTTAAGAGAATTTTTCCTGTTTTCTTTTCTGCTTTTGGGACGATAGGAGCTAATTTTTTGGATAGATTTTGAGTATCTAAAATAAAATTTATCTCGTCAAACTTTTCTTTATCTGTTTCTATAGTTAAAACCTTTTTAGCTTTTACGGTTTCGGCAATAGGCAGACAGTCTATATTATCGGTAATGTCAGCAATATCTATGGCTTTATATGAAATTTCATCAACACTATCCTCTTTTAAAGATTCAAAAACATCTTTGTACCACTGATAAGCTTGTTCACCGTCAATGTAACAAATGTTTTCACGCTGTTTGCCGCTGAAAGCATTATAGGACATATTCGCAGAACCCAAAATAACACGTTTGCGTCCGTCCGCCGCTTCCAACAGATAAATTTTTTCGTGAGAAATTTGTTCTCTTGCAACATAAAATTTTGCTTTACCGCTATCAATTTTGTCAAGCAAATTCAATTTAGACTCACTTGCTTTTTCCCGCAGTTGTTCAATAAGATTGTTTTGATAAGCAATAATTTCACTCAAATTATATGAGATTACATTTTCACAGCCAAATATGATTTCAGAATATTCAAACATATCAAGCAATCTATAAACAAAGCTTACCCCGGAAGAAAAGGTAATGGCGCTAAGTTTATCAAAGCCGCTGAAAAGCGTTGTCCAATCAACGGTTTCCGCTCCGAGATATTCCATTTTAACGACATCTATCTTATTACCGTTTACAAATTGCTCTCTAACATTATCCGTTTCAAAAAGTGATAAGTTATAATTGTCTAAATCTCCTGTTTTCATTTTTTAGCCCCCGTAATTAATAATCCTCAATTAAAATAATTCATTGCAAGTGTCTTTTCTGCATACTGTTTTCAAAAAATGAAGCGTTACCGATAACACCTATTATGCAATGTAAATTTTCATCCGTCTCAACTTTTCAGCCGAGAAATTTCAAAACAATAATTCTGCCTTTGTACCGCAGATATTTTCCTTTTTCTTTAAAATGTTTCTGCAATTTCAGAGATAGATACATTCACCGCAAGGCTATGATAAAATATCAATTTATCTGCGAATTAATATACCTTTCATAAACTCAGTTTCATTATGTGTTTCGTATATTATAGCCTTTTCATATTCCGTACAGCCGATTAATATTTTAATCTCGGAATCTTTCTTTAATAAGTCTACAATACAGATTATTGCGTCAATCTTTTTTTCGCCACTTCCTACCCAGACATCTATTCCTGCTCCATCCATAGAAGATGTGTCCTTTAAGTACCCATAATCAACTTTGTAAATAAAGTTCGGATATTTAGGATGTGCAGTACCTTTTGGTCTGTCTATTACAATTTCCGCATTACTGACCAACTTGTCCAATGCTTTCCAAAAATCGCTGTCATAATCGTTCATGCTATCACCTTCGCATATCTTAAAAATTGAATAAAGCTACAAAAAATACCGATATCTGTATCCAGTTTTCGGCGATTACACCGCAAAAGTATTTTTGCTCACTTGTCAATGATTCCTCGGCTTTGTATCAAACTCTGCAAGATTATATCTATGTTTCTGATGTTTTTGATACAATGTTTTTTCATCAATCGCAATGCCGTTATTCGCTCAAAAATTCGAGGTGTCAGGGTAGGGACAGAGACGAAAATCCCCGCCTCTTTGCCTCATTTATCAAATGCGGTTGGATATCAGGATACGTCCATCTTTCCGGCAGTTCATCAAACAACTCGATTTCCTCAATTTCACTATGTAACTCTGTTTCAAAAGACTCGATATCGGCAAAAAACAACATACCGAAGGTTTCCTCGCCACCAAAATTATCAGGTGCTGTCACAGAATACACACAAACAGGTTTTATTTCAAATTTTATAGCGCCGGTTTCTTCATAGAGTTCCCGCTTCGATGTATCAATAATATTTTCTCCCAGTTCCCTGTGACCTCCGGGGATTTCCCATGTATCTCTGTCTTTATGCCTGCAAAAAACATATTGATCCTGTACTTTGGATATAATCACTGCAAACTTAAGCAATTCATCCTCTATGCTCTCATAAAATTTAACCTCTGTCATACAAACCTTTCCTCCTACCTCTTCTTTCATTTGTTATGGTCGAATATTTCAACGTGAAAACTTATACCCCAAGCGGTAACATATACTGCAAAGGCACACCCCCACATCGGAGATGAGAAGTTCTTTTTGTTTACCCTTTTCGATAAATGGAAAGTTGTTACTCATCTGTCGCAGATTGCAATTTCAGATACTGTTCACGGGAAAGAACAGCTTTCAGCGTCGGCATTGCCTCGTTATATTGATTGCTATAAGCGGAAAATGTGTCTGTTTTTTGTAATCTAAATCCAAGTGAAATATAAAGCATGATCGCTTTCCAGCTCCACGGCTGCGTATGGATATAAATCGGTTTTTGATTGCAAAAGTAAAACCGGTTCATTGCCTCTGTGCAAAGTACTCGTCCAAATCCTTTTCCTTGATATGCTTCATCCATGATCAGCCAGTGAAGCGAATTCACTTCTCTCTCTTGCCGTTGATCCGTCCAACTGATACAGGAGCCAATGGTTTGTCCCGTGTCGCTAAGCAGAAACAAAATCTTCTCCGGATCACTTCCCGTTACATACTTCTCCGTAAAATAGCGAACAGCTTCCTCATAAGTTGCAAAATCTCCAACTGCACATTCAAGTCTCGCCCAATCTGTTTCTAACCCTTTTTCATATGGTACGATTGTATAATCGGCGGGCAATTGAATTTGTCTTAACGGATATTTATCACAACGAAGGATCAGATTGTAAAACGGAATCGTTCTGTCAAGCATAAAATTCCCCTTTCAGATCCCGATTTACCGGGAGAATATATACCTTTCAATAAATCATATAAAATAATTGTTAATAAATCTACTGCTATCAGCCCCGGCTCACATTTTACACGGCAATCGAAAATTACACCGTAAAGACGAACTTTTCAATTATTACTCGGCTTTGTATCAAACTCTGCAAAATCATATCTTTATAATTTTATTTAACTGCGTACTTTTCTATAAATTTCTCATAACTGCATATATTATCTTCAAATACAGCCTCATATACATTCATACTTGTATACTTGTCAAAGCCGTACTGTTTGTTTGCTATCAATGATTGCTTGATATTAATTACAATTTCTTTAGCCTTAGGGTAAATCAAAAGTTTTTGCTTTATATAATCACTGAAATCTAAGGAAGCACTGATTAATTCAGGGTGC
>CANQLQ010000178.1 GCA_947624755.1 uncultured Clostridia bacterium
TGTGACCCTCTGCTTGTAAGGCAGATGCTCTCCCAGCTGAGCTATGCTCCCACATTTCTGCCGCTCTGCGTTTCGCAGCGACTTTGCATAGTATATACTAAATACGTTGTTTTGTCAAGATGTTTTTACAAAATTTTTCTTATTTTTTTGTCTTTGGGGTAAACGGCAGTTACTTTTTTGATTTCTCAATCAGCGCTTTTATATCAGATGAAGTGAAAACATATTTCTTATCGCAGAATTGACAGCAAACTTCTGTTTTTTCGTCTTGCGCCATTTCTTCAAGTCCTTCTCTGCCTGTGCTTATAAGCGCCGCTTCAACTCTTTTCTTTGAGCAGTAGCATTTATACTGCGGCTGCGCGCTGTCGAGAACGTCAATTTCAAATTCGCTAAGTGCGTGACGGCAGATTTCTTCGGGCGTCATACCTCTTGCAATAAGGGTCGTAATAGGTTCAATGTCCTTTATTGATTTTTCAACCTTTTCAATGGTATCGTCCGTTGCAGTCGGAAGAAGCTGAATGATAAATCCCCCCGCCGCTTTGACTGAAAGGTCAGGGTTTACAAGAACGCCGAGAGCAACAACCGACGGGGTCTGTTCGCTTTTTGCAAAGTAAGCTGTAATGTCCTCTGCAATTTCACCGGTTACTATAGGAGTCTGTCCAATGTAAGGCTCTTTCATGCCGAGATCTTTTATGACGGTTACAAAGCCGTTTGTGCCGACAGCTCCGGCAACATCAAGCTTTCCCTTTTTGTTAAGCGGCAGTTCAACAACGCTTTGCTGAACGTAGCCTCTGACATTACCTTGTGAATCCGAAACAGCAATTACTGTTCCGGCAGGACCGCCGCCGTTGATTTTGAGAGTTATGCTGTCGTCTTTGCCTTTAAGTGTGCTGCCCATAAGCGAGGCCGCACTGAGAAGTCTGCCAAGCGCAGCGGAAGTTACGGCAGACGTTTGGTGAATGTTTGCCGCCTTATTTACAATATCGGTCGTATCGGCCGCCATAACGGTTAGTGTGCCGTCAACCGAAATACATCTTACTAATTTTCCCATAGTTATATTTTCGACACGGATTCTATGAATTTGACTTTTGTGTCCGTGTTCCTGCCTTTCTGCCAAACTTAATCAATAAATTGTGTACCGTGTTTTTTGCAGACAAACACCGCTCTTTGTGTTTCTTTGCTTACGGGCTTTTTTGTCATTTCATCATATATTCCGACAACTTCAAATCTTACCTCTTCAAGCCATTTTGAAATGTCCTCGAGCGGGTAGCCTCTTTCGGCAAACTCTTCGGTCGTTCTGATATAAAAGTCCTCTTCGCCTTCGCTTTTTTCAAAAATATCAAGGCAAATATCGGTTTTATTGGTTTCAGCGTCAAAACTATTCTGCCACACACAGTAGACATCGTCCATATCATAAACAAAAGTATTGTCGCCGAGAATTTCTTTATGCTTATACAAAGTGTTAACATCAAAAACAAAAATACCTGAATCATTCATAAAAAGCGCAACTTTGCGAAGCGTTTCTTTTACGTCGTTTTCGTCTGTAAGATGATTTATGCTGTCAAGGGTGCATATTGCCGCATCTATTGTGCCGAAAAGGTCAAGCTTCTGCATTTTTTGACAAAGAAAGAGAGCGTCCAGGCCGCTGTCACTTAACTTTGTTTGTGCCAAAGAAAGCATATCTTCTGAAGCGTCAACGCCGACAACCTCAAAGCCTTTTTTTGAAAAAAGAACCGAAAGTGAACCTGTACCGCAGGCAAGGTCGAGCAGTATACCGCTTTTTATACCGTTTTCCAAAAGAAGCGAATAGATGTATTCACCTCTTGCCTCGTAATCCACGTTGCCGGTCAATACATCATAATAAAAAGCAAAATCACCGTATCCGCTCAATTCAGCCACCTCTTAAAAGCATGAATTATTTCTTGTCAACTTTTTCAAAAAGCTTTTCGTAACCGCCTTTGCCATAGGCAAGAGAACGGTTTACACGACTGATAGTTGCGGTGCTTGCGCCCGTTTCTGCAACGATATCGCTGTAAACTCTTTTTTCGCTTAGCATTTTTGCAACAACAACACGCTGAGACATTGAAGCAAGCTCGGTTTTTGTACACATATCGTCAAAGAGCGCTTCACATTCTTCTCTTGTTTCAATTGCAAGAATTACTTTATACAGCATTTCCACGTTTTCATCATTAATACTTTTGTTTGGCATAAGTTTTCTCCTTAATATGAATTGCTAATCATAATTATATTAACACTTTTAACTGTGAAAGTAAACAGTAAATTAGACAAATGACTAAGGTAATTTTCATTGACTGTGACAAATTTTACAGTTTTATTTGCAAAATTTGAATCGTATGTGTATAATATTAAGGAACCTTTATTAAGGCAGAACCGCATAATTAATGGCTAAGCAGCCCTGCTCAATAGCGACGAACGTCCTGACCGTAATTATGCACTTTTGAAAGGATTTGGATTTTATGTTTCAGACTCTTGCGATTTCTCATGCGGGAAGGGTTGCAATAACAACGGTTGTCGTTATTGCGGCGGTATTTCTTTTCCTCTGGCTTGCCCTCGGTCTTGTTTTCTTCTTTATTGCCCTTGGCTCAAAAAGGCGGGAAGATGAAACCGTACCTTCAAAAAACAGTCTTTTTGAAAGAAATGCAGAAAACAAAAACCTTATTGACGGTTACAAATGGTACGACGAAAACTATAAGCAAAAAGTTACGATAAAAGGTACTCACGGAAAAAATCTCCACGGTGTGGAATTTCGTAATCCGTCAAACAGCAATGTCTGGGTCATCTGTATTCACGGTTGGACAAACGTCAAAAGAGAAATGTCAAGCTATGCGATGGAGTTTTATCGCAGGGGATTTAACGTAATTATTCCCGACCTTCACGGTCACGGTGACAGCGAAAGCAGGTTTGTAAGCATGGGCTGGCTCGACCGGCTTGATATCGTTGATTGGATAAATAATATCGTACAAGAAAATCCCAAGTCAAAAATCATTATTCACGGCGTTTCAATGGGAGCTGCAACAACTATGATGACAACCGGAGAAAAGCTTCCCGAAAATGTTGTGCTTGCAATTGAAGACTGCGGCTTTACCGGCGTTTATGATATTTTCCTTGACCAATGTATTCGCAAATATCATATACCGCCGATACTTGTAATGCCGACTGCAAGCTTTTGGAATCGCATATTTAACGGCTTTTCGTTTAAAAAGGCTTCAACGATAAAGCAGCTTGAAAAATCCGTTACTCCGACTCTTTTTATGCACGGCGATAAAGACGATTTTGTACTTTTTGAAAATCTTGATAAGGTATATAACGCCTGCGCAGCGCCGAAGGAAAAATATGTTTTCCATGGGGCGGAGCACGCTGTTTCATCGCATTGGTTTCACGAAGAATACTGGTCGGTCGTTGACGCTTTCATTGACAAATACCTTGCGCCGGTTTATGCAAACGGTCAATAAAAATATTTATAATACATAGTTTAGTTGTATATATAAGTCAGGTTATCCGAGATTTACTTTTGTTATATAGCGGCGCTACGACTGTATGTTAAAAATGCGAAAGAATACAGGGAATCACTTATTAATTAAGTAATTACATAGTTTTGCAATATGCGGCATATTTTGATTACAAAATAATATATTCTTTGAAATATAAAAAAATATTACAGAAAAAACAAAAATTGCATGAAAGGCATTGACTTTATTGTTGAGTGATGATAGAATTTGCATATGAATATATTAACCGGAGGTATTTTATTATGAAAAAAGTTTTAGCTATTGTTCTTGCTGCTCTAATGCTGTTTGCTCTTGTTGCTTGCGGCGGCGGCTCGGAAAATCAGACAGAAACACAGGATCAAGCAGGGGAAAAACAGGTTCTTATTATGGCGACCAACGCTTCATTCCCACCGTATGAATATAAAGACGGTGATAGCTTTGCAGGTATTGACGTTGAAATCGCAAATGCAATTGCTGACAAACTCGGTATGACTCTTCAGATTGAAGACGTTGAATTTGGTTCAATCATCGGCGGCGTTCAGTCCGGCAGGTTCGATATGGGTCTTGCAGGTATGACAGTTACAGACGAACGTCTTAAAAGCGTTAACTTCTCAACATCATACGCAACAGGTATCCAGTCGGTTATCGTTAAGGAAGATTCAAAATATACTTCATTTGAAGAATTTTACACCGGATTTGACGCTAACGGCGATCCGACAGGCGTTGTTGACGGAATAACAATCGGTGTTCAGCAGGATACTACCGGTGACATCTATGCATCAGATGAAGTTGGAAAATGGGGCTTTGAAGAGGATAATGTAATTCGTTACAAAACCGGCAACGATGCAGTTCAGGCTCTTGTAGCAGGTAAAGTTACAGCAGTTATCATTGATAACGAACCGGCAAAATCTTATGTAGCATCAAACGAAGGTCTCAAGATACTTGACGGCGCTTATGCAGAAGAAGATTATGCTATCTGCATTGCAAAAGAAAACACAGAGCTTCTTGAAAAAGTCAATGCCGCTTTGGCTGAACTTAAAGAAGACGGCACTATCAAAACAATTATTGACAAATACATCGCTGCTTAACTTTTAAAAATCAATTTTAAAGGGCGGTTTTGCCGCCCTTATATTTTTAAGGAAGCGCTGATTAAGGAAGCACTGATTAATTCAGGGTGCCCTGATTGGCGAGGAAATTTTTCGTCAGTTTGTTCAAAAATTTGAGGCAATACTTTGTGTATTAACGAG
>CANQLQ010000179.1 GCA_947624755.1 uncultured Clostridia bacterium
TTGCTGATAAGTGAAACAACAACGCAAAGAATAAGACCGACTGCAAAGCCCGGAATAATTTCATAAAGCCCTGTTTTTTCTGTAAGCAGAATAAGCCATGCAACGTCTGTAACAGCTCCGCCGACAACACCGGCAATAGCGCCTGCATATGTTGTTCTCTTCCAGAAAAGTGAAAGAAGAATAACGGGGCCGAAAGAAGCGCCGAAGCCGCCCCATGCGTTTTCAACCATATCCATAATTGCCTGTGCGCCCTTGCCTTTGCTGTTCGCAATGAAGAGGGCAACAACAGCGACGATAATAACTACGATTCTGCCGACCCAAAGAATTTCTTTGTCGGAAGCTTTCTTTCTGAAAATTGGTTTATAAATGTCGCTTGTGAAAGATGATGAAGCAACAAGAAGCTGAGAGTCCGCCGTGCTCATTGCCGCGGCTACGATTGCCGAAAGAAGAACGCCTGCAATAAAGCCCGGGAAGAGGTCTTTAACAAGTTCAATGAAAATAGTCTGCTGTGCGTCTTTGGCAACGAGTTCTTCGCCGATAAGCATACGGCCGAGAATAGCAATTGCTATAGAAGCACCGAGTGAAAGAACAACCCAGATAATTGCTACAGTAGCAGATTTTTTAACCATTGAAGCTTTCTTGATCGACATGAAGCGAACAAGAATGTGCGGCATACCGAAATAACCGAGTCCCCAGCCAAGACCGGAAAGAATATCGGCAAGCGGTGCGTTGAACGGATTTTTAATAAATTCATTTAATGTTCCGTCAGCATTCATAAAGCTGAGATTTGCGGCGTTTGGATCTTTTACAATAAGAACCATAATAGGTACTGCAAGAAGAGCGCAAAGCATCATAATACCCTGGAAAAAATCAGTCCAGCAAACGGCAGAAAAACCGCCCGAGAATGTGTAGCCGATGATGATGAGTGCAAAAATTAGAAGAGCAAGAGATTCTTTTCCTGCAAGCTGAGGTACAACGCTTGTAAGTACGGTTGCGCCTGCGACAAAGCTTGAAGCAACATAAATTGTGAAGAACACAAGGAATACAACCGCACAAATAATTTGAAGAGCACGGTTGCTTGCTGCAAAACGGTTGTTAAGGTACTGCGGAAGAGTAATTGAATCGTTTGCGGCTTTTGAGAAGTTGCGAAGTCTTTTTGCAACGAAAATCCAGTTTGCCGCTGTGCCGAGCGCAAGACCGATACCTATCCATACCTTGCCCATGCCGAAGGCGAGAATACTTCCGGGAAAGCCCATAAGAAGCCAGCCGCTCATGTCTGAAGCTTGAGCGCTCATTGCCGTTACCCAGGGACCCATCTGACGTCCGCCGAGGAAAAAGTCTTCTTCGTTACCGTTTTTGGTTTTAAGCATAAAGTATACGCCTATCCCGAGAACAACAACGAAATAAAGAATAAATGCAAGTAATTCTGTTGTCATTTTTAAAATTCCTTTCCTTTAAAAAATTACCGAATTATTTTATCATATTTTAAAATGTAATGCAATACAGAATGAAGTATAGAATATAGTCTATACTAATATGCTTTAATTTGGCTGACTTTCTTTGAATATATCCTGTTTGATTGGTAGAACGAAAACAAGAATAAAAATAAGCAAAATAAAAAACTTATCTTAAAAACAAGATAAGCTTTTTAAATTTACACTTTTATTGCCTGAAGAAATATCTGCATAACCGTCTGACCGTACCGGTGAAGCGAATATTCGCCGTTGCAAAGACACCAGTCATAAAGCAGCGCTCTTTCTTCAAGAGCATAAAGGCGAACAATGTCATTGACGGTTTTTTCTTTTGTTATTTCACCCTTCTGCTGACCTTCAAGAACAATTTTTTTGAGCAGCTTATAGTAAACTCTTGTTCTGTCGAGCAGGTGTTTTTCGCCTCTTGTTGTAAGCTGTGTTGAATAAAGTCTGGTCAGAAGTTCAATATCAATTGTATTTTCAATCATTTCAAAAAGTTCCCGGTTGAGCATACACAGCACGTCAACGCTGTTCATACTTTCATCAATCCGACTTTCAAGTTCTTCATACTTTTCGTCAAACAGATATGCAAGCGAACCGAGAAGGGCGTCTTTTCCGTCAAAGTAATGATAAAATGAGCCTTTTGAGGTTTTGCTTTCTTCAATAATTTCGTCAACCGTTGTACCTTCATAGCCATGTTCGTAAAACAATTTCCATGCGGCTGAAACAATTTTGCTTTTGGTTGATTTTGAAGTTTTCTTGCTCATTTTTTCACTTCCTTTTTTATGATTGTTGCAGGGTAGTAGTTTACTGCGACAAATGCCTCCCGGAAAATGCCGAATATATTGACTTTACAGATTAGGCCGTTTTGCACAGTAAGTATAAAAAATTTATAACAATCTGCTTTGCATAATTTCCGGAGGCGATGTCCTTTATCTGATATAAGCGAGGGGGTTTGTTTTTGAACCGTTTATCAGCACTTCAAAATGAAGATGCGGTCCGGTTACGTTGCCTGTTGAACCTATCCTGCCTATTTGCTGACCTTGATATACCCTTTGTCCCGGGCGTACGGTAATTGAACCGGGCTGCATATGAGCGTATCGTGTTCTGATACCGTTACCGTGGTCAATGACAACTGTATGTCCGTATCCGCTGTAGCCGGAAACGGCCGAAACAACGGTACCCGAAGCGGAAGCTACAACAGGAATACCGGTTGAATTGCCGCCGGACCTTATAATATCGACGCCGCCGTGATAGCTCCAGCCGGAAATGCTTGCGCTTCTATATCCGTATCTTGAAGAAAGAACATATGCGCCCTTGGTAGGCCATATCATTCTTGTTGATGAGCCTGTACTGTAAGAACCGCCCGAAGTACTTCCCGAATAGCCGCCCGATGAACCGCTTCCGGAGTATCCTCCCGAATAGCTCGGAATTGTAGGCGTATAAATCGTAACTGTCTTTGTTCCGATATATATTATTTCCTTAACCGGAGCGACAGTAATCTTTTCTGAAACAACGGTCGAATATGTTTCCTTTCCGTTAATGTATGTGACAAGCTCTGTAGTGATTTTTTTGCCGTTTTTGCCTTTTTGGACGGTTTTTGTTGTTCCTTTGAGAACGGTAGAGCTTTCTCTTCTTTCGGTTTCATATTTGAGAACCGTTGTGGTTGACCTTGTCTTCATAACTTTGACGCGGACATAGTTGCTTTCGGCAACAACAAGAAGCTTCTTTCCCTTTTTTAGGTTGTCGAAATCAACACCGGGATTGAGCGCCTTGAGCTGACTTATGGTTATTGAAGCTTTTTTTGCAATGGTTTTGGCGTTATCACCTGACTTGATTTTATAATATTTTGCTTTGGTTTTCGGTTGTTTGAGGGTGTCTCTGAGTTTAAGTGTGTCCCATATTGTTTCTTCGGGGAAAATACCTTGTTCATAGTTTATCTGTTCAACAAAAGCTACTATAGTATTTGGCGAAGCATTTTTCTTTGAAGGGGCAAGCATATTTTCAAAGACCGAAACCGCATCGGACTCATTTTTGACTGCGCAAAGAAATTCGCCGTCGATATAAATCCCGCAAGCATGAACGAGTGAGGCATCGGTTGTTGAAATAATATTTTCGCATATCATTTTGTCACTGCTAAGCTCGTTTAAAGATACACGGGTAAGCTTATATAAAGGCTCACTGTTAAGGGCGTTTGAATATTTTTTGTCAAGTGTTTCAAGAGGTACAAGCTCGGCTGCCAAAGCTTTTCCGCTTTCAAAAACATTTTCGTTTTCGACGTAGCCGATATTCTGACCGTTATAAAGCACTTCAAGGGCAGTAACTTTGTTTTTCGTGGAGTTGAAAAGGGCAAGAACTGCGACTATCATAATCAAAGGGAAAACCGTGTTTAAAACTGCTTTCCAAAAAATGCTGTGCCTTGAAAGAGAAATGACAAAATATTTGCGCATAGCTTTGAAATAAATTTTGCGCCTGTCCGGTCTTTTTAAAGCTCTTTTTCGTATGAGCTTCATTTCATATTTCATTTTCCCGACTTCTTGCATAAATGTTTCGGGCATTGAGAAAACAATGTTCTTTATAGAAATCAAGGTTCTTTTTAAAAATGAAAAAATAAAAACGAAAGGCCATATAACAATTGGCTTAAGAGTTTTGAATATAACTTTAAAAATGTTTACGGTTGCCGCACCTGTATGTTCAATAAGAGAGGGTAGATGAAGAAGGCAACGGCTCAAGAACTCAGAAAAATCAAAATGGTTTTTATTCTTTTTAAGATATTGTGCTGCGGCGTCTATATGAGAGGAAAGAGCGGCGGCACGGTTTGAAACTTTTTCGCCGTTTTCTTCAATTGGTTCTACAATTGAATCCGCTTCGGAAGCATTGAAAGCCGGATATTGAAAATATGAGGTTTTAAGACTTAATTCTTCATTGGCTGATTTTTCGTCTGTCATTTTCTCACCTGCCATTCGTTTTATGAATTAAATTATTAGGGGATCTCTGATTAATACGAGCAGTCCTGCATGACGGTAAGTTATTCCGTCACTTTACCCAAAAATTCTCGTTAATACGCAAAGTATTGCCTTAAATTTTTGAAACATAAAAAGAAACTTCCAAATTAGAGACAAAGTGTTTTCGCGGAGTAAAATTATAATTTTATATAATTTCTATCCCGCGTAACTCCTGCGGGCGATGCCCGCCGCGTAATTGCCGCACGCC
>CANQLQ010000180.1 GCA_947624755.1 uncultured Clostridia bacterium
TCGGACAGCCTATCGCAACGGTCATACCGGTAAGAATACCTCCTGCAATAAGGCTGTTGGCCATGTTGTTGCCGTCACCGATATAGCAAAGCTTTTTTCCCTCAAGAGTGCCTTTATGCTCACGAATAGTCTGAAGGTCAGCGAGAACCTGACACGGATGGCAATAGTCGGTAAGACCGTTGATAACAGGAATTGAGCCGTATTCTGCAAGCTTTTCAACCTCCTGCTGTTCAAAGGTTCTTATCATTATGCAGTCAAGAAAGCGTGAAAGAACTCTTGCGGTGTCCTCAACATATTCACCTCTGCCGATTTGAAGATCTTTTGAGGAAAGGAAAAGCGCGCTTCCGCCGAGGTCATACATTCCGACTTCAAATGAAACACGGGTTCTCGTTGATGATTTTTGAAAAATCATACCAAGAGTTTTTCCTTTTAAAATATGGTGTTCGATACCGTTTTTCTTTTCGTATTTGAGTTTATCGGCAAGGTCAAGAGTCGAAATAATTTCTTCTTTTGACCAATCCCGAAGTTTAAGCAAATGTTTCATCAAGATACTCCTTTTTCTGCAAGCTTCAATATCATATTATAAATTTATTTTTT
Organism: uncultured Clostridia bacterium; assembly: GCA_947624755.1. Classification (GTDB taxonomy): domain Bacteria; phylum Bacillota; class Clostridia; order Oscillospirales; family Acutalibacteraceae; genus UBA6857. Next base: position 598 of record CANQLQ010000180.1, read on the forward strand.
TAATTTGTAAAGGGTTAATTTGCATAATTATTCATAAAATACGTATATTTAAGATTTTATAACAAAAACATATGCAAAAATCTAAAAAATATGTTGATATGTACATAACTATGAATTATAATCATACTGACAAATCATGAAAGGATACAGCAAATATTATATCAGCATTTGCGTAATATGGCAATAATTATGATTGAAAAAGTTTTTGAAATTTTCAAAGAAATATGTTCCGTTCCTCACGGTTCGGGAAACACGGAACTTATAAGCGAGTACTGTGTTAATTTTGCGAAAAAACATTCTCTTCGTTATTATAAGGACGAGGCAGGCAACGTCGTGATTTACAAAGACCCGACCGAAGGATTTGAAACAAGCCCTGCCGTTATACTTCAAGGGCATCTCGATATGGTTTGCGTCAAAACCGGCAAAAGCACAATTGATTTTGAAAAAGACGGTCTAAAGCTTATTGAAACCGATGATTTTATTTCCGCCGAGGGTACTTCACTCGGCGCAGACGACGCAATCGCAATTGCTTTTTGTCTTGCTGTTCTTGAAAGCGACTCCATAGCCCACCCTCCGCTTGAAGTTGTTTTCACGGCTGACGAAGAAACCGGTATGTATGGTGCAAAAGCGCTTGATACATCTGTGCTGTCGGGAAAAATGATGATAAATATTGATTCGGAAGAGGAAGGAACACTTCTTGTAAGCTGTGCCGGAGGGGTCAGAGCGGACGCAAGTTTTGAAATCAAAACCGAGAATAATTTTTGCGATGCATTAAAAATTACGCTAAACGGTCTTACCGGCGGACATTCGGGAACGGAAATCGACAAAGGACGGCTAAACGCAGTAATCGCTCTTGCAAAGCTTATTAAAGATGATGACGTTCAACTCGTTTCAATTGACGGAGGAAGCGCAGACAATGCAATCGCCTCATTTTGCAGCGCCGTTATTACATCGAAAAACCTTGAAAAGACAAAAAATAAAATAGAGTCTGCTTTTGAAAAGCTGAGAAGATCTTGTGGCGGCACGGACAAAAATATTACTATAAGCTTTGAAAAAACAAAAGCGCAGTACCCGATTAACGAAACGCTTTCCAAGTCTGTTATTTCATGCATTTGCGAAGTTCCCGACGGAGTAATTTCAATGTCCGAAAATATTAAAGAGCTTGTTCAGACGTCGCTGAATCTCGGAATTATCGCAACCGGCGAAAACAAAATTAAAATTACGCACGCACTAAGAAGCAGTCTTTCTGCCGAAAAAGAAGAGCTTTCAAAAAAGCTTGAAGCTCACTATAAAAAATTCGGAGCAAAGGTTAATTTCCACAGTGATTATCCTGCGTGGGAATTTAAAGAAAACAGTATTCTTCAAAGGGTCATTACCCAAACATATAAAGAAATCTATGGAAAAGATATGACTGTTTGCGCGATTCATGCCGGACTTGAATGCGGTCTTTTCGCAGGTAAAATAAAAGATCTTGACTGCGTATCTCTCGGTCCCGATATTTTTGACATTCACTCAACTTCGGAAAGGCTTTCAAAAAAATCGGCCGAAAGAGTTTTTGATATGCTTATAAAAGCGCTTTCAAAACTCAATTGACTTAATTGGGCAAAAATGATATGATAATTGCAAAAGTTTTGGTTAATTAATTTTTCGCTTTAATTTATAAAAATAATCGGCACGCATAGCGCGGCGGGCATCGGCGGGCATCGCCCGCAGGAGTTACACGGGACAGAAATTATATAAAATTATAATTTTACACCGCGAAAACACTTTGTCTCTAATTTGGAAGTATGTTTTTATGTTCCTATTATGGAAAATTTGCAAGCAAGATGAGTATTAAGCCTTAAGCGTGTTTTAATCAGAGCTTCCTTACAAAGTATTCCATAAAAACCGGAGGAATAAATAATGAAAATAACCGTAAGAGCCTACGCAAAAATTAATCTTTTGCTTGATATTCTCGGAACACTTGAAAACGGTTACCACGATCTTTTTATGCTAATGCAATCGGTAAGTATTTTCGATACGGTGTCGGTTGAATGCAACGATTCGGGTAAAATTACAATTTCCTGCGATGTTCCCGACATTCCGACCGACGAAAGAAATTTAGCTTACAAGGCGGCAAAAGCATTTTTTGAATATTTGAAAATTGAACACAGCGGTATTCACATTGATATTGCTAAATCCATACCTCATGCCGCAGGTCTTGCCGGAGGAAGCGCCGACGCGGCGGCAGTCGTAACTGCGCTTAAAAAAATATTTGCTCCTTCTCTTTGCGACAGAGCTGTAATTGATATTTGTAAAAGCTTTGGCTCGGATGTTCCGTTCTGCGCCCTCGGCGGCACAATGATCGCACAGGGTACGGGTACAACGCTTACATATATGCCGCAGCTTGAAATACCGAATATAATCATCGTAAAGCCCGAATGCAGCGTTTCAACCGGCGAAGCCTACAAGGTGTTTGACACCGTCGATTATATTAGGCATCCCGACAAAAACGGAATTTTCCGCGCCGTGCTTGAAAACGATATCGAAAGTGTTTTTAAAAAGGTTGACAACGTCTTTGAACAGCTTATTGACATACCGGACAGAATTGAAATCAAGGCGATTATGAGAAAATACGATGCGAAATGCGCTTGTATGAGCGGCAGCGGTCCAAGCGTTTTCGGAATTTTTAATGACAGCGAAAAAGCAAAACAATGCGCTCAAAGGCTTAAAATATATTTTCCGCAAACCTTCCTTTGCAGCAGTAAAGACTGCGGCTGCGAGATTGTCTGAATACTTATACACAGTAAGGTGATTAAATGCTTACGCTTGCAAAAATGTACAGACCTATTACTGCCGCACCGTTTCAGAACGATGAAACATATTGCGAATTTGCACCTTGCGAAGCACTTAAACCTTTTATTTGTTGTTTTTGGGGAACAAAAAGACCTATTGTTTTTAATCCAAACAAAGATTCACACAGTTTGGTTATCCCTGATACATGTATGGACATTATTTTTAAAATAAACTATACAAAGAACAAATATGACGAATATTTTTGTACCATTGATAAACATTCATATCAATCAAAAATAAAAATAACTACCGATTTAACTGCAACCTTTGCAATTCGCTTCTATGCGTGGTCGGCAATACTGTTTTGCGAACAGGATTTTAAAAACAATAAACGGCTTTCTGTTGAAGAATTTTCAAAAAAATTAAAAGCAGATCTCGAACCGATGTTGTTTGACGCTGTGAACATACAGGACAAGATTGAACTTGCGGAAAAGTTTCTGCTTAAAAGACTTAATAAAAACAGAATCAACCATAATTTTCTCAATAGTATTTACTATATGATCTATAACTGCGGCAGAGCAAAAATTCGTGATGTGTGCAGTTATTCGGTAATCTCCGAAAAGCAGATAGAACGGCTTTTTAAGGAATCCATGGGCATTTCGCCCAAAACTTTTTCTTCTCTTATTCGTTATCAGCTCTTGTGGCAGGATATGATTCTGTCAAAAAATTATAATGCACTCGATGCCGTGGAAAAATACGGCTATACCGACCAAGCCCATTTGCTCAATGACTTTAAGAAAAGACACCTGCTCCCTCCAAAAGAAGCAATAAAATATGCAATGTCGGATTTTTACAATACAAAATCTTAATATTGTGATAATGTAAAGAAAACAGAATGTATGGAGGAGGATTATTATATGGTTGATTCAAGATGTGGTTTGCATTGTACCGGCTGTGAGTGGAAAGTGTCTTGCGGGTGCGGAGGCTGCATAGAAACTAACGGACACCCTTTTTACGGTGAATGCCCGGTTGCAATTTGCTGTCAGAACAAAAAAATTGTTCATTGCGGAGAATGCAGTGATATTCCTTGTAAACTGCTCTTGCAGTATTCCTGCGATCCCAAACATGGAGATAAGCCTCACGGAGCAAGGATCGAACAGTGCAAAAAATGGAAATTGAAAAATTAAGGGGATTCTGATTTCAATCTGTCGATAAACTGTTTTGTGATAAAAGTTTTCGCCCGCCTTTTTAAAAGGTAATTCCCCTGTCAGGGGAAATGTCTGCGAAGCAGACAAAAGGGTC
>CANQLQ010000181.1 GCA_947624755.1 uncultured Clostridia bacterium
CCGACGGTTCGAATCCGTCTACCCACCCCAGTCATACCCGTTAAAACCAGACGGGTATTTTTTTGTAAGGGGATATCGTCAAGCGGTAAGACAATGGATTTTGATTCCATCATTCGTAGGTTCGAATCCTGCTATCCCTGCCATGATTAATTGCCAATATGGCAACAACGCTTAAAAGTCCTTGTAATTCAAGGGCTTTTAGCGCTTTTTGAAGCTATTTTTTATACTCACTTTAGGAGGAAACAATTTAGCCATTTTTAATTACTATCAGAATTTGAACCCACAACAATTAAATACATACACATTTCAGACCGAATTTTTAAGAATATATCTTAGAAATCCGGTCTTTTTTATTGCCAAAAATTATACAGCCGCTGACGAAAAATCAGCGGCGTATTGCTCTAAACAGGATTGGAATATGCATGACAGCTTAAAAAGCCTTGTGTGCAGCAGACAAAATTTTTTGCCTATTATTTATGCCCTTTATCTTATGACTGTTCGTTTTTATATTTTTCTGCCTGCAAATTGAACATATATGCATAAGTTCCGTTTTTTTTCATCAGCTCGTCATGCGAGCCGCTTTCTATTATTTTTCCGTTTTCCATAACATATATTTTGTCTGCATTTACGGTAGTCGAAAGTCTGTGTGAAATGAAAATGACAGTCTTGTCCTTGGCATTCTCCATTATCGCCCTGTTGAGATTGTATTCGGCTATCGGGTCAAGATTTGCCGACGGCTCGTCCAATATTGCGTAAGGACATTTTTTGTAAAATGCCCTTGCGATGGCAGCCTTTTGACTTTCACCGCCGGAAAGCATTATGCCGTTATCGTCAAATTCGCGCAGAATTTCACTGTCGGTCCCGTTTTTGGTTTCTTTTGTAAAGCCGCTTTGCTTTAACGCCTCCATAACATCGGCTTTGTTTGGCTCGACGTCAAGAGCTACATTCTCTCCGAGCGAACAGGCATAAACCTGAAAATCCTGAAATACTGCGGCAAACCTATTTCTGTGCGCACTCAGAGAAAAGTCTCTTATGTCCGTTCCACCTATTTTTATCTCACCGTCCGTTACATCGTATAAACGCATAAGCAGATTTGTCAGCGTCGTTTTTCCGGCTCCGTTGTAGCCGACAAGAGCAATCTTTTCGTAAGGCTTAATAGTAAGATTTATTCCGCTTAAAGTTGGTTTTTCGTTTCCGGGATAGGTAAAAGAGAGATTTTTTATACATATCTCCTGCGGCACGGACTCGCACTCTGATATGCGACCTGATTTTATCTTGCTGTCGCTTTTTAAGAATTGACGGTATTTTTCAACCATCTTGCCTCTTTCGGAAAATTGAGCCAACGCCCATATCGTTATGAAATTTATTGACATGGCAATTGAATACGCTCCGTTAAACGTGGCGACAAAATCTCCCGGAGATACAGACTTTTTAACTATAACGCAGTAACCCAGATACAGCGGAAGAATAAACATAAATCCGACCACCTGCACGCCGGTCTCCTGTGCGCAGGAAAATGCGGAAATCTTCTGCCAGTACTTTTTCTGGTTTTCAACAACAGCGTCTGCCGCTTCGTTATACCTGTCAATAAGCAGGGGACTTATGTTGTTCATTCTGACCTCTTTGGCATAGTCCTGAAGATAGAATATGCGCTGAAAATAGTCTGAGCGGCGGTGAAGCCTTGTGTTATCCTTACGCCTGCCCATTTGAAGCTCACCGACCTTTTTGCTTATGGGCATAAATATAACTATCGTCAAGATAATTATCAGAAAACATACCGGATCTATTGTAAGAAGCACCGACGATACGGCTATAAACGAAAAAATGTGTCCTATATAGTTTCTCACCAGACCGAGAAGATTCTGAATATTATCCGAGGACGATTCAATTGTGAGAATAAAGTCGTTATAGAACTTAGGATCATCGTAAGATTCAAGGTCGAGCGAACGTGCCTTTTCGTAAAGCATTTTGTTTAAAAGGTAATATATTTTTTCTCTGCCTCGGTCAAACAAAAGGTTTCCGAAAACACTGCTGATAACGACTGATATTATCAAAACTGCGGCTATCGTCAATACCGCATATGTTATTCTTTCAAGCCTTTCGCCGCTTGAAAAAACGTCAATTATATACTTTACCCCAATAACGCTTATAAGATTACTCGGCATTATCATCACGATGCTGAAAAGCAGCTCGCATATGACAAAGACAGGGGACATATGGAATAAAAGCTTTATGAAAAATAAAACATTTGAAAATATTGAATGTTCGTCTTTTTCTTTCTTTTTAAACATAGGTTTCTTCCTCCTTTCTGTTGTAACTTGAGGCCTGAAGGGTGAACATACGGCTGTATTCACCGCCGGCATTCATAAGTTCCTTGTGATTGCCCTGTTCAACTATTTGTCCGTTATCTATGACTATTATACTGTCGGAAAGTACCGCGCTTGACAGTCGGTGGGAAATATAGATAACAGTTTTTTCTTTTGTTGCCGAAATCAGGTTTTCGTACATTTTGTATTCGGCTATTGGGTCGAGAGCCGATGAAGGCTCGTCAAGTATCGCAGCCTCAAAGCTTCTTGCAAAAAGTCTTGCGGTCGATACCTTCTGATTTTCGCCGCCGGAAAGTCCTGCGCCGTCCTCTTCAAATTCTCTTGTCAAAACAGTGTCTCCCTCTTTCGGCAGGGATTTTACTTTTTCCCAAACGCCGCTTTTTATCAAAGATCTGCGAGCAAGCTCCTTGTCGTTTTCGTCGCATTGGTGACATATAACATTTTCATATACCGATACGGCAAAGTTTTTATAATCCTGGAACACCGTAGCAAACACGTTTCTGTAAGGCTTAATTTTGTATTCGCGAATGTTTATGCCGTTATAAAGTATCTCTCCTTCGTCCGGGTCATAAAAGCGCAGGATAAGCTTCACGAGAGTGGATTTTCCTGCACCGTTTACGCCGACTATGGCAACGGTTTTTCCGTTTTCAATTTTAAATGAGAGATTTTTTATTGACGGCTTTGACGCTCCGGGATAGGTGAACGTAACATTTTTAAATTCAAGGCTCTCAAACTTGTCCGCTTCTCTTTCTCCGTCCTTAATTTCAGGCTCGTACTTAAGGAAGTTCTTTAAATCCTGAAAATACATGACGATATGCGTCAGCTCGTCAAAACATTCCGCAAGCTGCCAGACCGCATCGCGTATGGATTGTATCGAGGACAAAACCACGGAAAACCCGGATATCGTAAGGGTGTGTTTGTATACAAATTCGTACCCGGCGTACGCATAAGTTCCTATTACGGGTATAAGCTCGCCGCATACCTCGTTGGCAAGAGAAAGCAAAAATATTTTGAAGCCGTACTTTTTTATGATTTGTATGTTAGCCTTTATGGCCGCCTCAAACCTTTTCATCATTACAAGAAAAATGTTGGACGTCCTTATATCCTTAGCGTAGTCCTTGAGGAATACCGTTCTTTGAATGTATGCCTTGACGCGGTTGTTTCTTGTCATTTCAACATTGCGATTGTAGAAAAGCCTGTTTATAATTGTCTGTATGCCGAAAACAAACAGCACAGGTATGAGGAAGCAAAGATATGCCGGATTTATTGCGGTGATAGTAGTCACAATGCATAAAAAGGCGGTCAAATTGCCGAGTATAGTACAGACATTCCAGCAAATGATGTCAAAATATCCGTTCGACAGCACGTCCGTCGCGCGCTGATACTTGTCATAGAATTTAGCGTCCTCGTAGCAGGCTATATCAAGCTGAGAAGCTTTTTCAAAGACGAGATTGTTCAGCCCTTGAAGGACAGCTTTTGTTGCGACATGGCTTTCGTACCGTCCTATCCACGATGCGGCCTCCGATATCAGCGCCACGGCAAGAAACATCAACAGATATTTCAGATATACCGAAAACTCTCTGCCGCCGTCGATAGCTGTCAGCAGTATTTTCAGGAACAGGACATTCTGTATGAACATACTGAAAACCTTCTGTGAAACAGTCGAAACCAAATATCCAAGCGGCAGTCGTTTGTCAATTTTCCAGACGAGCTTCAGGGCAAAGGCAGTGTTTTTGATAATTGAAACTTTTTCCTTTTTTTCAGTCCAATTTCTGTACAAATTTTGCACCTCCAATAAAAAAGACCGGCATTACGCCGGCGAGTATAAAAATATCCTAATAGGTGTATCGTAGACCTACCGCAAGACAGGATAATCTGAAAGTCGGCAAAAATAAATTTTAAATTCAGGGCAGCGCATGTATTTTTCAAGAGATGGCATCGGGGGCAATCCTTTGAAGTTAGAATCCTGATAAAACATTTTTATGTCTCCTTTCAATAAATATGGGTCAAACAAGCCGCAAACCGATTTAACACGGATGTCGGAAAGCGGCTGTGCGAAATATGTTAACACAAGATTAAAAAAAAGTCCACAGGTTTACGAAAAAAATTTATATTTTCAGCAAAAAAGAATCAATTTAGGGTGCAAAATTATATATTTACACTCTTTCTTTTTGTGGTGAATATTAAGGAACCTTACGCGTAGGGGCGACCCCGTGTGGTCGCCCACGGACATCGCCCACAGGAGTTACGCGGGTTGGATTGATGTAAATCTTTACACACATTCCACGGCACGGCTTAGTGCTGAACCTATTTTCA
>CANQLQ010000182.1 GCA_947624755.1 uncultured Clostridia bacterium
CGTTATAGGTTGCCGCTATAACCGTTCCTCTGCGGCTGCAACAATAGGTGTTCCTTGCGCTGCGGCAATGTCTGTTCCGCCGTGTGTTTTAACTGCACCGGAAATAGGATCAACTCGTGTTCCGAAGCGTGAAGTTATTGAATACGGTCCTGCAACAGGCCATACAAATTTGTCTGAGCCGACAACGGAACCGTTCGGTAGGATAATTGCTCCCGAATCGTTGATTATTTCATTCCATAATTCAGCATATTCATCACTGAGTAATTCATCAAGCATTGCTTTTTGCTCTGCGTTGAAGGTATAAAACTCGCATATCTCATCTGCTGACAAATGACCTATGTTGATTGTCAGTACTTTTTTCGTTTCATAGGTTGTCTTTTTAACTGAAACATCGTCTTCATCTGTTGTAACTGTAACGATAGGTATTGATTTTTGTGTTACCTGTCCCGATTTCGAGTTCATATCATATAAAACGGTTTTAAGCAGATCATACTTTTTATCGTCCATAGTCGCAACCTCATAAGCATCATCAACAGAGGTCGTTGTCTTGACTGCGTAAACGGCAAGGACCGTTTTCCAATCAATTGAGATATTTCCCGAGCCTGTTTTTATCTCATATTGATCATACTTATAGTTGTTTTTGAACGCTTCCAAGTCGGTGTAATAATCGGTGGTAAGCTGTGAGATTGCCTGTGTCATTGTCATTTTGCTGCCGGTAGTCTCGTCATTTGAAAGGAAAATACCAAAGCAAGTACCGCCGATCGCCGCAAGTAAGCATATGATTATGATTACAACAACGGCAGGGACACCGCCTGCGGCTATGATAGCGCCCACTTCCTTTACGGCGGCTGCCGTCGCTTTTGCCGTTTCCGCTATGGCTTTGCCGACCGCTTTTGCAGTTTTGACAGTTGCCTTTGTAGTCTTTCTTGCGGTTTCTTCGGCTTTCTTTGCTTTCTTGGCTGTTTCAATCGATTTCTGAGCGGTCTTTTCAGCTTTGTGTACGGTTTTCGCTGTGCTGTCGGCGGTTTTAATTGTATTCTTCGTGCTTGCCGAGCTTCGAGCGGTTTGCTTGATTTTGTTTTCAGAAGTATGAGCATACTTCACTGACTGTTGATCAGCTTTAGGCTTTTTTACAGAGAGCTCACCCCCTTGTTTTCGGCGGTGTTTGCTTCCTCTGCTTTGGCTTCTTCTTTTCGCCAACAGGTTTTTGCTGTTTTCGGGGAACATCCGATTTTCGTTCTGCCTTGTCAATTTCTGTATGCGGTTTGCTTTGTGCATCCGCCTGTGTTTTTCCGTCAGACTGTGCTTTATCAGATTTGCTTACCGTTTTATTCTTTTTACCTGTTGGGTTCTTATCTTCGGTTTTATCCTTTGTCTTTTTCTCAGGTTTTTGCAAATTAGGTTTATCCTCAGAAACATCATCGGAAATTTCAGTTTTTTCAGTCTTATCTGTTTTATTTTGTTTAACCTTTTCTTTAATTTTACGAGTGCCGATTCTGACCGCTTTATCAGCAACAACACCCACATCTTCTAAGGCTTTGCGCATACCCTCAGTAACTTCTTCTGTTGCATACTGTTCAGGCGAACGGTCATCTTTAGTTGTTGTCTTTTCCTGAACATTGTTTTTATCTTCAACTATACCATCTTTTGCTTTAACTGAAATAATTTTGGCTCTGTCAGCAGTCTTACCGACAGAGCCATTGGATTTCTTTTTGGTTGCTTTTTCTTTCATTTTAATATCTTTAGCCATAAGCATCCCCACAAAATTATTCTTTCATCTTCGTACTCATCAATTTGTACAATTCCGTTTCTTTCGGGAACTTTCTTTCAAACGGTACAAGCGCCGAACCAACCTTAACAAGACCGTGACCGACCTCAACATTCGTTATGTGCGTCATCTGTGTTTCGCTTATCTGCAAGAGATTGGCAAGGTCCTCACGGTCCGTACCGCCTTGATTAAGCATAATGATAAATTCAGAGTTTGCAAGCATAGTTCTTGCAGTATGGCTTTGCAAAAGGTCATCAACATTTTGAGTTATGCCGGTACAATATGCTCCGTATTTTCTGACTCGCTTCCAAAGCGTGAAAAGGAAGTTTGCCGAATATTCATGTTGGAATAAGAGATAGATTTCATCAATAAAGATATAGGTTTCTTTTCCCTCGGCTCTGTTCTGTGTTATACGGTTCAAAATACTGTCAAGAACTACAAGCATACCGATAGGCATAAGCTGACTGCCGAGATCGAGTATGTCATAGCAGATAAGCCTGCTTTTAACATTGACATTGGTCTGCTGTGCAAAGGTATTCTGTGAACCGCTTGCAAACAGTTCCATTGCAACGGCAATTTCAGTTGCTTCGGGTTCAGGCTGTTCTCTGAGGTCTTTACACAAGTCAACCAGTGTCGGCGGTTTGCCTTTGTACTTTTTACTAATATATGTCTTATACACATTTGCAAGACAGCGGTCGATTATAGATTTTTGCATAGCGGTTATCTCGTCTTTACCGCATACCTGTTCAAAAAGGGAAAGTACAAATTCAGATTTCATCGCAAGCGGATTTGCACCGTCCGCATATTCCTTGTTAATATCAAGGCAGTTGATGTGACTACGGCTTGTAGCAGAAAGTCTCACAACTTGACCGTCCATAGCTTCAACAAGAGCTTTGTATTCCCGCTCCGGGTCAATAATAATAACATCTGCATTTGTTGACAGTAACAGGCTTACCATTTCTTCCTTTGCAGTAAATGACTTTCCGGAACCTGATACACCCAAGATAAAGCAGTTGCCGTTAAGAAGAAAACTGCGGTTAACAATTATCATATTCTTGCTGATAACATTTACACCCTGAAATGTTCCGCCGTCGTGCTGAATCTCCTGAACTTTAAAGGGCATAAAAACGGCAAGGCTTTCCGTTGTTAAGGTTCGCCTTGCTTCGATTTTATTTATACCTATTGGCAGTGTCGCATTAAAGCCGTCGAGCTGCTGATACTTCAAAACACCGATTTGACACATATGGTTTCTGCCCATAGCCTGTATTGCTTCGGTATCAGCGTTTAGTTCTTCAAGCGTATCTGCTGTGTGCATAATCGTCATTATGACTTTAAACATTTTCTGATCTCTTGCGGTAATATCATCGAGAAACTCTCTGATTTCTTTACGCTGCATTTCCATATCATAAGGAATAACAGAAGAATAATTGTTGTTGCTGTTCTGTTTCCTTTGATAGTTAGTAATATTGGTTTCTATTCCGAGCGCCTGCTTTTCAACATACTTTTGTGCCTCGTCAGTTGATACCGGAACAATATCAAAGTTAAAAATCATATTGCGGTTGGTATCGGTAAGTTCCCATATTACCTTGTCTTTGACATATGAGGGATAATCACGAATAAAAAGAACCCTTGCATATTTATCATCGACTTTGAAATGGTCTGATTTAAACGCAAAACTGTCGGGAGATATATAGTCTTTGAATGACTGACCTTTACGCATTGTATCTCTCAAATCAAAATGGTAATCTGCAACCTCTTTCGGTCTGCAAAAATCGTGAATAATGCGAAGTCGCTCTGTCAAATCAAGCTCTGTACACTTTGAACCAAGCCTTGAAAAATGTGCTGTCAAATCTGCACCGACACGGTTAAAATGTGTTCTTGCTTCATTTGCTGTTTTCTTTTGAATAGTGAGTGTAACATATTTTTCCTGCACTATTGCATTTGCACCACCCGCAAGCATAGTAAGCATTTCATTGATTTCCTTACGGTATTTGTCTTTACCGTCATTAGCATTTGCCAATAGCGCCATCTCCTTAAGCTCCGTCTTTTTAAGCTTGCGGTTTACGATTGTTATTTGTGTTGAAACGCCGTTTTCAAGAGAATTGAGAATTTCACTATACAGGAGAAAATTTGCTTCCTTGTCTTCTTTGCTTGATACTGCATAGTTAATATCCGTAGACTTGAATGTTTTTGAGTAGCGTTCTTTACCTGTCATAATGATACCGTCACTGTAAACGGCATCTATTTTGATAACATCCTGAACAGATTTTGGCACGGACATTCCGTCACCGAACAAATCTGAAAGTCCGCTTTTCTTTTTTAGTTTTCCTATCGGGTCGAACATTGCTTTCGCTCCCTTCTAAATTATCATAATAGTTTTTTGATTTAAATTTCAGTTCTTTCGGCATAAGTATTTCACTTTTGATAAAGGCGAACAATGCTTTTTCTGCCGTCATGCCGTGATACTTGAAAAAGCCTACCCCTGCAAATGGAGCTGCTGCAAGTATGCACAGCCAACTGAGCGTTTCTATGCCGAAAAACGGTTTGAGTATGAAATACAACAGAACTGCCACACCGCAGGCAAGAACCGAAAAAATGAACTGTCGCAGTGACAGTCCAAAGTAAACTTGTTCTGAATAATCTCTGATTTCTCTGTTGATCTTTACTTCCAAAATACATCACTCCTTACAGTCCCATCATTTCCTTGACAATACGGTCGCTCATTTTAACCGTACCGACAAGAACAAGCATATTGAATATAAGTTCTCCGACATACTTCCACACCTGATTTACCGCCGCCGCAGTTGTATCAACCACGGGCGGTGATGCCGCAAACAAAGAGAAGATTATACAGC
>CANQLQ010000183.1 GCA_947624755.1 uncultured Clostridia bacterium
AGGTCTGCGACCGGTTTTCGGGTCACGAAGTCCAACGGGTTTAAGAGGACCGAAACGCATTGTGTCCGCCCCTCTTTAAGCCATAACTTCTATAGGCATACAGCCTTCATAAACATCTTTTCGTTTGTCGAAGGAATGAATTTGTGCGCTTTCGGCATTAATAAGTGCTTCATAAAACGCCTCATATTCCTCTTTGTTCATCGGACAGTTTATGTAATCATCTTCGCCGCCGCGGTCATATCTTGAAGCGGAAAACGAATAATTACCGTCTATGCTTGCCGCCGTTACAATTGGAGCCGCAGCATCAAAAAAGTGAAGTCCTTCACCGCAAAGTAAAGCGATATTTTCGCTCAGAGCTTCGCTTGCAAGCGGCCCTGCCGCAACGATAACCTTGCCTTCGGGAATTTCAGTCACCTCTTCGTGAACAACGGTGATGTTGGGGTGAGAGTCAATCTTTTCGGTAATAAGAGAAGAAAACTTGTTTCGGTCAACTGCAAGCGCACCGCCGGCAGGAACTTCGCACATCAGGGCGCATTGCATACACAGCGAACCGAAACGCCGCATTTCTTCTTTTAAAAGACCCGCCGCAGATTCAAGACGTTTTGCCTTCAGGGAGTTTGAGCAGACAAGCTCGGCATAAGTCGAAAGAGTATGAGCGGGACTGAATTTTTTCGGCTTCATTTCAAAAAGCGTAACTTTTATTCCGGCATTTGCAAGCTGCCAAGCCGCTTCTGCTCCGGCAAGACCGGCACCGATAATTTTTACCGTTTCGCTCACCTTTCTTTCCTCCTTTTGCCATTTATTATCTTTTTTAATTTAGGGAATCTCTGAATTGTTTAACTTATTTGCTTTTCTTTGCTTTTGTTTTGTAGCCGCACTTTTCGTCAAGACAAGAAATTGTGCCGCCCCTTGCTTTAAAAAGAGTTTTTCCGCATTGCGGACATTTTTCGGCGGTCGGAACGTCCCATGTCATAAAATCACATTCCGGCCAATTTTCACAGCCGTAGAAGGTTCTGCCCTTCTTTGATTTTTTGGAAATAACCTTTCCTGCGCATTTGGGACAGATTCCGCTTGTTTCGACAACATACGGTTTTGCGTTTTTACATTCCGGATAACCCGGGCAGGCAAGGAACTTGCCGTATCTTCCGACTTTGACGACCATCATTCGTCCGCATTTTTCGCATGGAATATCCGTCTGGTCTTCCTGAAGCTGAATTTTTACGTCCTTCATTTCATCTTTTACTTTTGCAAGCGTTTCGGCAAAGTCGTCATAGAACGAATGAAGAAGGGTTACATAATCTTCTTCTCCGTCACCGACCTTATCAAGTCCGGTTTCCATATTTGCGGTAAACTTTATGTTTACGATTGCCGGGAATTTTTCACGAAGGAGCTTTGTAATTGCTATACCGAGTTCAGTCGGAACGAGCTGCTTTGACTTTCGTTCAATATATTCTCTTTTTACAATCGTTGAAATTATGCTTGCATAGGTACTCGGTCTGCCCACTCCGTTTTCTTCAAGGGCTTTTATAAGTGTTTCTTCACTGTACCTTGCAGGCGGCTGAGTGAAATGCTGATTTTTTGTAAGGTCACGCTTTTTGAGTATATCCCCGTCGGCAATACCTTCGGGAAGCTTGCTCTTTTCATCATCGTCGTTGTTATCGTAAAGAACAGTATAGCCGTCAAACTTAACGCTGTAACCGCTCGCTGTGAAAATGCAGTAACCGCCTTGCTTTTCGGTTTCGCCCACGGCCTTTATTTCAAGCTTTGCCGTGTTCTGAATACATTGGGACATAAGGCTCGCAAGGAATCTTCTCCAAATAAGAGAATAAAGCTTGAACTGGTCGGCGGTAAGGCTCGATTTGACTTTTTCGGGCGTAAGCTCAACCGATGACGGTCTTATAGCTTCGTGTCCGTCCTGTGCGTTGCTTCTTGATTTAAAATAGCGCGGCTTATCGGGCATATATTTGTCGCCGTATGTTCTTCTGACAAATGCGTCCGCTTCGCTTCTTGCCTCTTCCGAAATACGAAGCGAGTCAGTTCTCATATATGTGATAAGACCGACAGAACCCATCCCTTCAATTTCAACGCCTTCATAAAGCTCCTGTGCAATTTTCATGGTACGCTCCGCACGAAAACCAAGCCTTTTTGAAGCTTCCTGCTGAAGAGTTGAAGTAATAAACGGCGGTGAAGGAGTCTTTTTTCTTGTTCCTTTTTTAAGCGAATTTACTGAATAAACCGCATTTTCAAGCCTTGCAAGAATTGCGTCGGTCTGCTCTTCGTTAACAAGCTTGATTTTTCCGGTTTCATCGCCGTAGAAAGATGCATGGATAATACGTTTGTTTGAGCCTGCGAACTTACCTTCAATCGTCCAATATTCCTCGGGAACAAACGCACAGATCTCTTCTTCGCGGTCAACTATCATTCTCATCGCAACGCTTTGAACACGTCCTGCGGAAAGTCCCCTTCGGATTTTTTGGGAAACAAAGGGGCTTAGCTTATAGCCGACAAGACGGTCAAGTATTCTTCTTGCCTGCTGTGCGTTAACGAGATCCATATCAACTTTTCTTGGTTTTGCCATACCGTTTTTTACGCCGGTTTTTGTAATTTCGTTGAAGGTCACCCTGTTCATTTCATTAAGGTCAAGTCCCAGAATACTTGCAAGATGCCATGAAATTGCCTCGCCTTCACGATCCGGGTCGGTTGCAAGATATACCATATCCGAATTTTTGACAGCATCTTTGAGTTCTTTGACAAGGTTTTCTTTTCCTTTTACGATTACATATTTCGGGGCAAAATCGTGTTTTATATCAACACTGAGTCTTGACTCGGGAAGATCTCTTATATGACCCTTTGAAGCGATAACATTATAACCGCTTCCGAGATAATTTTTCAGGGTTTTGGCTTTTGAGGGAGATTCTACAATAACTAATTTAGACATAAACTCACCGTTTCTGTTACTTTTTTTCGTAATTTCTATTTAGTTAATTTAAAAATTATAACGCTTTTTTATATCTTCCTGCGCCGCACGAAACAATTACGCCTTTCATTTCAAGCTCGGTAAGAGCTATAAGCACCTTGCGCGCAGTCAAAGCACAGTCTCTGGCTATTTCATCAAGCGTATTTTCTTCGCCGGACATATAATTATACACTAAATTTGCATCTTCGGAAACACTTTCCGCAATAAAATTTGAAAAAATTTTTTCTTCTGTTGTTTTTTCTTCTTTTTCAATAATCTTTTCTGCTTTTTCAAGGCCGGGCTTTTCTTCTGTATTTGCCTTTTCTTTTTTCTTTTCAGTGATTTTGGCTTTGCTTTTAGCTTTTGTCTTTTTCTTCTTTGGTTCTCCGTATGGGAATCGGTCTATTCCGTCAAACGGATTTGACGGTTCTGTTTTTTCGGCAGTTTCGATTTCTTTAATTGCTTCGAGCGAAAAAATATAATAATCTATTATATCATTTGCCGAAAAGACAGCCTTTGCTCCTTCTCTTATAAGCTTGTTTGAACCGGCATAAGCCATGCTCGTAATGTCGCCCGGAACAGCAAAAATATCTCTTCCCTGCTCTTTTGCGTGTCTCGCCGTGTTGAGCGTGCCGCTTTTTTCGCCGGCTTCGACTATCAAAACTCCCTTTGAAAGTCCTGAAATTATACGGTTTCTCATCGGGAAAAGAGAAGGGTATGATTGAGTCATAGGCGGATACTCGGAAATAACCGCACCGTGTTCGCTGACCTCGATGCGAAGCGGTTCATTTTCCGAAAGGTATTTTGCCAAGTGACCGCAGCCGAGGACAAGAACTGTTTTTGCGCCTTCAAAAAGCGCGCTTTTGTGTGCTATGCTGTCAATACCGAGAGCTCCGCCGCTTACAATTAAAGCTCCCTTTTTCGCAAGATCTCTTGAAAGTATTTCAGCCGAGGTAATTCCGTATTGTGACGGGTGTCTCGTGCCGATAACCGCAACAGACAGGCTTTCATTCAAACACGATAAATCGCCGCGTACAAATAAAACGGCAGGATAATCCGCAATTAATTTGAGATTGAACGGATAATAAGGGCTGTCCGGGGTAATAACTTCAATGCCGTTTTCTTCGCATTGGCGTAAAATTATTTCACCGTCTTTAAGAAGTGTGCGCTTGCATTTTTCAATTTTTGAAGGACTGATTTCAAAATGGTCAGGACCGAAAAAACCGCTCGATCTCCACGAAGCTTCCCCGGCTTCGTAGAAATTTTTCGCATCGCCGTAATAGGAAATGAGATCCCTGATTTTTGCGCCGAAGCCGAGACTTTTTTGCAGCCAAAGCCAATATAGCTTTTTATCTTCCAACAAATTCACTTCACTTTTCTCATCATTTCCCACATTGTAATGGACGCCGCCATTGCCGCATTAAGCGATTCGGCTCTTCCTGCCATCGGAATCGTAATTTTTGTGCATACGGAAAAAACTTCATCGCTTATGCCGTTGGCCTCGTTTCCCACAACGCAGACCACACCGCCGCTCATATCGGTTTTTGTTATAACTTTTGCGCTTGCGTCAGGCGTCGTGGCATAAACCTTCATGCCATTTTCTTTAAGGCTCGAAATTAGCCGGACGAGACTTTCGGTTTTTATGACCGGAAGGCGCAAAAGCGAAC
>CANQLQ010000184.1 GCA_947624755.1 uncultured Clostridia bacterium
GCCTACGCCTGTCGCTATATCAAGTGCAACAGAGCCTGTATGAATGGTTTCTACATTGAGAGCCGAATTTTGACCAAGACGCATAATTGCGCCTTTGCCGTATT
Organism: uncultured Clostridia bacterium; assembly: GCA_947624755.1. Lineage (GTDB taxonomy): Bacteria > Bacillota > Clostridia > Oscillospirales > Acutalibacteraceae > UBA6857. The sequence goes on from CANQLQ010000184.1 coordinate 105, forward strand.
GCTTTTCTATCTGGGCAAGAGCCGTTGCAAGGGCTGTTTTTTTATCTGCCATGGATTTTCCTCCTGATGTCGTACATTTGTTCGTTTAATATTAATTCTTAATTCTTAGGCACCGAGCGGATAGGATTTTTTCGCGTCAGGCGGGGAAGGCGGCGCAGAGAATACTTTCGTATTTCCAAGCCGACTGCTAAAAAATCGGCTCAAATGTCTGATAAGGATTAGTATAATATTATATAATAAAAAGCGAAAAAAATCAACCGTTTTTTCAATAAAATGAGGTTATATGCCAAATAACCCCGTTTATCGCCTTTATTTGTTTCCAAAATCCACAGGTTCATAGTCCTGAAGCTTCGCAAGAAAGCCTGCTTCCCAAAGCTTGTCTTCGAGAATATTTAAAATTTCTTCACTTTCGGCAAGAACAGTATGATAGTGATAATTGGAAGTTATATTTTTAAGAAGACTCGACTTTCCGGATTTTATTTCATCAATATATTTCAGAATATCAAATCGCGAATGGATATTCATTTCGGCCTTAACAACACCGTAAACCTTGTGATAAACGAAAACGTCTTTCACTACTCCGCCGTAATCAACTATAAGCTGAAGCTCTTTTTCAACATCTTCATCGCTGTGAATAACTTTAAACACTCTCGAATAACCATAGCGATTTTTAAGCAAATAACCCTGATTGGTTGAAATTATGTCAAGTCCGTTGGCTCGAAGCAAGGCAATGTCCTGAACAATAACCTGACGGCTGACGCCAAGTTCTTTTGCAAGAGCCGAACCCGAAAGCGCAGTTTGGCTTTTAGAAAGTATTTGCGTAATTTTTTCCCGTCGTAATTGACCGTTCATTGTCTTCCTCCTATAAAATTTGTGCCGATATTAAAACTTTTTTAAAATATCATTCAATAGGTTTAAGGTTTTTAAGCGATACATCAAGAATAGGTGCGCTGTGGGTAAGAGCTCCGCTTGATATAAAATCAACACCGATATCACGTATCTTCATAATATTTTCTTTTGTAACATTACCGGAAATTTCAATTTCAGCTTTACCGTCAATGATTTCTACCGCTTTTTTCATCGTGTCGTTGTCCATATTGTCAAGCATAATAATGTCTGCTCCGGCTTCAACCGCTTCCCTAACCATTTCAAGCGTTTCAACCTCAACTTCAATTCTGCGCACAAACGGAGCGTATTCTCTCGCCATTTTTACGGCAAGCGCAACACTTCCGGCGGCACCGATATGGTTATCTTTGAGAAGGACACCGTCCGAAAGATTGAGCCTGTGATTATTTCCGCCGCCGCATCTTACGGCATATTTTTCAAAAATTCTGTTATTCGGCGTAGTCTTTCTCGTGTCAAGAAGTTTAATTTTTGTGCCGTCAAGAAGCTGGGCAACCTCGCTTGTGTATGTAGAAATACCGCTCATTCTTTGAAGGTAGTTAAGCGCCGTTCTCTCGCCGCAGAGAAGAACTCTTATGTCTCCTTCAAGTTTTGCAAGCATCTGACCTTTTTTTACTTTTTCGCCGTCATTTGCGAAAAATTCAACTTCTGTTTTTTCGTCAAGCAGTTTGAATACTCTTTCAAAAACTTGAAGTCCGCAGATAACTCCGTCCTCCTTGCAGATAAGTTCTGCTGTTCCTTTCTTTGCAAAAGGCATAATGCTGTTCGCGGAAACGTCTTCGCTTGTAATATCTTCACGAAGAGCCGAAAGTATAAGCGGGTCAACATTTAGCCTCAAGGCAACGGGATCAAACATTTTATTCTTCTCCTTTTATTTCATTTTGTCTTTTTTGTTTTGCTTCTTCAATTTTTTCAAGCACCGTTTTTTTATAATCTTCTTCAAGCGCAGAAAGATTCTCATATGCGCTTAAATCAAGTTCAAGTTCGTCTTTTTCAAGTTCCTCATAAATTTTGCAGATTTCTTTTGCCGCTCTTTTTGCAAAAACAAGACTTTCAAGCAGAGAGTTACTTGCAAGACGGTTTTTTCCGTGGACGCCGTTACATGCCGTTTCACCGACTGCATACAGGCGGTTCATGCTTGTTTTGCTGTTATAATCGACCTTGATACCGCCCATAAAATAATGCTGGGCAGGAACAACAGGAATACATTCCTCTGTAGCGTCATAGCCCTGTTCTTTGCAATGCTCAATTATATTCGGAAAATGCCGAAGAAGTTCTTCACGCTTAATTGTGCGAAGATCCTCCCAAACGTGTTCTGTTCTGTCTTTTTTCATCTGTTCGAGAATTTTTCCGGTAAGAATATCCCGCGGCAGCAGTTCATTAACAAAGCGTCTGCCGGTTTTGTCGTAAAGCTTTGCGCCCTCTCCGCGGACAGATTCGGAAATGAGAAAGCTTCTGTCCTCTTTGGTAAAAAGTGTTGTCGGATGAATTTGGATATAATCAATGTCACGAAGCTCAATACCATGCTTTATTGCAACTGCCAATGAATCACCGGTAAGATGATTAAAATTGGTTGAATGGCGGAAAAGACCGCCTATTCCGCCTGTTGCAAGAACGGTATAATCGCAGAGAACACACTTCGTTTCTCCCTCGGAAGTTCTTATTACTGCGCCGACACACTTACCGTCTTTTTCGATTATATCAAGCATCGAGGTGTATTCTATTATTTCTATATTGTCTCTTGTCTTGGCTTCGGCAAAAAGCTTTGAAGTAATTTCTTTACCTGTTATGTCTTTATGGAATAAAATTCTTTTTGAAGAATGAGCGCCTTCCCTTGTGAAAAGAAAATTTCCGTTTTCGTCTCTTTCAAACCGAACGCCGTATCCAACAAGATCGTTTATAACATCTTGTGAGGAGCGAATCATAATTTCAACCGACTTTTTGTCGTTTTCAAAATGACCTGCCTTTAGAGTATCGTTAAAGTAAGTTTCATAATCGCTTTCATCTTTAAGCATACAAATTCCGCCCTGGGCAAGGAATGAGTCGCTGCTTTCGACGTCGGATTTAGTTATAACCGTAATTTTTTTTGCTTTAGGCAAATGCAGTGCACAGTAAAGACCCGAGCAGCCGCTGCCGACAACAAGCACATCTGTTTTCATAGCAAAATTACCTTGCTTTCTTTTTTAACCGTTAGAAAACCTTAGGAAGTCTCTGTATTAATGCAAGCCTCACTGATATTTATTACCCAAACGCATAAACAGAATATCGTTCTGTAAAAGCAAACTTTTCAAACTTTAGGAAGAATCTTTGCTAAAGACTGTGAACTGAATTTATCACGGTTTTCCCCGGTTGTTTACATCATTTTCCATATTATAGCACACAATTTTACACCTGACAAGACAGTTGTAAATTTTTTTGTCAGGTTTATTGACATATTATTTTTATAACTGTATAATACCTTCAAGATAATACAGTTTTTGTGTTATATTATGTTTATAATCAAGGTGATAATAAATGCTTACAACAAGAGAAATGCAGGACGAAATTATAAGACTAAAAAAAGAAAATGATATATGCATACTTGCCCACGCTTATCAAAGTCAGGATATTCTTGAAGTTGCCGACTATGTGGGTGACTCATACGGACTTAGCGTTCTTGCCGCAAAATCTCCGTGCAAAACCGTTATAATGTGCGGCGTTCGATTTATGGCAGAAACCTGCAAAATTCTTTCACCGGATAAGAGGGTTATTCTTTCAAACAGCGAAGCCGGTTGTCCTATGGCTGAACAAATGGATAAAGAGCTTGTTCTCGAATTAAAAAAGATGTATCCCGACCACAGCGTAGTCGCTTATATAAACACTACATCAGAGCTTAAAACCGTGTGCGATGTCTGTGTTACATCGTCCTCAGCGGTAAAAATCATAAAAAATATTGAAAATGACAAAATAATTTTTATACCCGACTGCAACCTCGGCTCATATGTTCAAAAGCAGGTACCCGAAAAAGATATAAAGCTTTTCCATGGCGGTTGTCCCACCCATATCAGAATTACAAAAAAGGACGTTGAAAAGGCTAAGTCGCTTCATCCGAATGCGCTTTTGCTCGTACATCCGGAATGTATAAAAGAAGTTACGCAATGTGCCGACTACGCCGGAAGCACAACAGGAATTATGGAATTTGCGAAAAAGAGCGATGCGAAGGAATTTATTATCGGAACCGAAAACAGTATTGTACAGCATCTTCAGTTTGAATGTCCGGACAAAAAATTCTATGTGCTTTCAAAAGACTGTGTATGTCATAATATGAAGCTTACCACTCTTGGCGATGTTCTTTCCTGCGTAAAGGGCGGCGGAGAGGAAATTGAACTTTCAGAGCAAGTTTTGAAAAAAGCAAAAATTTGTCTTGATAATATGCTTGCCCTCGGCGGCTGAAAAAATAAATTTTACTTTTTATTGAAAAAATTTCAAAATATACTTGCTTTTTGGCCTTTATTCTGTTAAAATAACAGGTGCTTATGTGTAATAATGTATAAGGAGGTGCTGAAAAATGGCAAAATGTGAATTTTGCGGAAAAGATGTTTCTTTCGGCATTAAAGTTTCTCACTCACACAGAC
>CANQLQ010000185.1 GCA_947624755.1 uncultured Clostridia bacterium
ACGGACGCGCTCCGATTTCCAATTCATCTCATCAAAAAATTGTGAATAAATCCACTTCCAGCACTCATTTTACACCCCAAGCGGCAGCATACACCGCAAAGGCGCACTTTTCAATTTTTCCTCGGCTTTGTATCAAACTCTGCAAAACTATATCTGTGTTCCTTTCGAGTTTGATACAAAATAAGACTCATCACCGTTCAATCGTCAGTAAGTAGTGCTTCTATTTGACCTTTTCAACAAACAGATGATTTATCGTTTCACAAAAGGAAATTTACCTCCAATAAAATGTCGATACTCCGGTCGGTCAATCGCCTTTTCATATTCTTTTTGCATGGTTCTTTCAATCCACTCCAACTGCGTCTGACTTGTGTCCTCATATCTTAAAACAGAAAGAAGCCCTTTCTGTTCCGCCGCAAGAATCGCTTCATAGGCATCCGGCACATACTCGCAAGATTTTACAGGCACCGATTCGCTTGATGCAACCGCGTCAGGTATTTGAACCTGAAAACTTGAATCGATTATCTCTCCTGCCGTATAAATATATCCGGATACGCCTTTATAGGTATCTATCAGCGCGTTTGGATAATATTCATCAATATGTTGTGTGCCGTCTTTATGAAACCCATAAGATCCCCATTTTGTCCATTTACCGGAAAAGTCAAATTCGGTTTCTTTGCAATACTTCTCAATCGCATTACTAAGATAAACGAGCACATTTTCACGCTTCTTTGAAAAGTATATCAACGGTATGCCGTGATTTGAAACGCGCGGCTCCAGTAACTTTATTCCACCTATAGGCGAAGCATGAAAATACATTCCATTTACCTCCACAAAACACCGATTTGCCGGGCGAATATCCATTTTTTAAAAAGCATACAACAAAATCGCGAATAAATCTATCGCTATTAAACCCGTCACACATTTCACACCGCAAGCGGAAAATTACACCGCAAAGGCGCACTTTATAATTTCTCCCCGGCTTTGTATCAAACTCTGCAAGATAATATCTTTTTTATTGATTTTTAGTTAGGTATTTTTTATCTTAGTCTGTGATAAACTTTTTCTCGCAGCGTTCATTTGACGTTAAACATAAATCCGCTCCGCATAGCCCCTGCGGACGATGCCTACTAATTAAAATTTTTACAGTTATCAACGCAAGTCGTTTCGCGGCGTAATAGAAAAAGCCTGCATAATCTACTCCGCGTAATTGTTGCACGCCATGCGTGCCTGCGGACGATGTCTGCCGATGCCCGCCGCGTAATTGTCGCACGCCATGCGTGTGCCTGAACATTGGTTTTTACCGGAGCTTCCTTAGCTATAAATTATAAAATTGTCATACCCGTTTTTTGAAAGTGTACGCAAAAAGCTGTATGAAAGCTCATTTTCATTAATTTCGGCAACAAGCTTTTCACTTCCTCCGACAGACTCTTTGAGCTTTGAAAAAAGGCTTAGAATTGAGCTGTAGTGCGTCTTTTTATCAATTACATATTCGCCGGGTCTGCTTGAGAGGTCAGCGCAAAAACCGTCGGCGTCGCTTTTCGTAAGCGTTCCGAAAAGGGACTTTTCGTTTCCGTTTAGCGTATCGTTAATGTTTTGCGAAACGAGTACAAAATTATCGGGTGATACCTTTTCTTTGACGCTTTTTATAAAGTTTAGCAAAATGTCGTTTCTTTGACCTTTTTCCTTTTCGCCGGGATAGCCTGCGGTGTCGGACGAGCCTTTATCGGGAAAGCTTACCGAACGAAGAATAAAACCGCTTACCCCGAAAGAGGCAACCTCGCCAATTACGTCAATAAGATATTTTCTTGATTGGCTTGAATAGGGGTTAAGCCATGTTTTCCCGTTTTTTTCTTCTGTGTTGTCAAGCCAGGAAACATCGGTATTAAGGTATTTGACAGCAAGGTCACTGTTTGCCTTGCTCATAAGAGGGTCTTCAAAACAGTAGATCTGAGCGATGACGTCAATGTTTTTGCTTTTAAAAAGCGAAATGGTTTTTCTTACTGTTTCATTGTCATAAAGGGCGCAGTCAATGCTTATTGTGTAACTGCTTTTTGAAGAGTAAGCAAGGTGACCGTCTTTTGTTTTAAAGTTTATGACAACGCTTTTTGCGTCATAGCGTTTAATTTTGGAAATAAGCTTTTTTACATATTTTGTGTCGCTGATTTTTTCTTCCGGCAAGAAAAACGCCTTTATTGAAAGAGGTAACGCTTCTCCTTCGGTCTGCTGTGAATCTTGTACTGTCTGCTGTGTTTGGGAAACATCAGGGTCTTTATACGAAAACTTCAGACCCGTCTCGGTAACAAAAAATGACAGCAAGGCAATAAGAACAAAACATAACGCCGAAACAACTGTTTTTTTGAAAAGAAGTTTGGTTTCCTTTTTACGGGAAGATCTTCTTTTGGTAAGATTTCCTATGGGATAATCCTTTGAAAAGGTATAGTAGCTGTTTTTGACCTTAACGTTTTTCTTTTTCAGATTTTTTTCGTTATAAGGTTTTTTGAAAGCCATATTCTTTGAGCTGACATAAAGCCGTCCGATAGCACGGGACTTTGTGTCCTATCCTTTCATACTGCCGTCAATGTTGGCAGAATTTGTTCATTGATTAGTTTGCTTTAAGGGTGTATTATTCCTGTATAACCGAACGAGAGTATTCCCTGCATTTTAGGCGTCGGGGTTGACTTTCGCTTTTCGGCGGTTTATGTGCCGTATTGAACCAAACAGGAGAAAACCAATGGATTTTAAAAAGACAAATGAAAAATGTATACTTGCGTTTCTTACCGATGATGATATGATATCTTTCGGTCTTACCTATGACGAGATTGATTATTGCAACGAAAAAACAAGGTCGGCTTTGAAGTATATTCTTAAAAAAGCAAAGGCCGAAACTGATTTTTCTTTTTGCTCAAGGCTTCGCATTGATGTATTGCCGGCAGAAAACGACGGCTGTATGATCCTTTTCACTGACGTTGAGGGAATTGAAGATTCTGAAATTCAAAAGCGGCAGATAGTTTTTGAATGTGAGAATTTCAACAATGCCGCCGACTGCGCCCAAGCGTTGTCCCGCCTTGAAATTGCAGTCCCCGAAAGCTCATTTTATGCCGGCAAGGATATTTTCCGCCTTATTGTGACGGGGGCGGAGGACAGGACAATTTCACTAATCGGTGAATTTATGGACATATGCCCCAGTGACGAATTAGAAGCGGCAAGAACAAAAGAAACTATGCGCTGTCTAATCGAAACGGACGCTTTAAAAATACTTTGCGGCAAGGGCGCGAAGTCCTGAAATTGCTTCTTTAGGGTCGTCAGCTCCGAAAACAGCGCTGCCGGCAACGAGAACATTTGCACCTGCCTTTGCACATTGCTCCACGGTTTTAAGGCTTACGCCGCCGTCAACCTGAATGTCAATGTCAAGACCTCTTTTTGTAATTTCGGCGCGGAGCTTTTCAACCTTTGGCATCATATCCGCCATAAAGCTCTGCCCGCCGAAGCCGGGTTCAACGGTCATAACAAGAACCATTCCTACTTTGTCAAGATAGGGGAAAACCTCTTCAACAGGTGTTCCGGGCTTTACCGAAAGAGCAGGAACACAGCCGCTTTCTTTTATGAGGTCAAGTGTTTCGTCCACGGGTGAATCGGATTCAATATGAAAAGTGATAACGTCTGCGCCGGCCTTTACAAAATCGGGGATATATTTTTTCGGATCGGAAATCATAAGATGAACGTCAAAAATAAGGTCGGAGCATTTCCTCATACATTTTACAATCGGCGCGCCAAGAGTGATATTCGGAACGAAATGACCGTCCATGACGTCGATGTGAAGCCAGTCTGCACCGCATTTTTTCATATTTTCAAATTCTTCTCCCATGCGCGAATAATCGCAGGAAAGAATAGACGGAGAAATTTTAATCATAATACTTTACCCCTTTTTTAAAAGATAGTTAATTATACCATATATTCCGATATTCAATCAAGCTTTGCAAGCGGCACACCGGATATTTTTATCATTATTTGTTACTTTACTTGTAAAAATTATTGTGATAAAATAATGGTAATATTATTTCTGAGGTGGATATTATGAGCGTAAGAAAAACAATATATGACACTATGCCCGACGGCAGAGAGGTTCATCTTTTTACAATTGAAAACAACAACGGCGTTACCGCAGGCATCATCACAAGAGGCGCAGCCCTCGATTCTTTCCGTTGCCCCGACAAGGACGGAAACATCGGTGACATTATCGCAGGCTTCGACAATATTGCCGGCCATATCAATTCAGATACATATACCGGTGAAGTTATCGGCCAGTATGCAAACCGTCTTTGCGGCGGAAAGTTCAACATAAACGGTACACAATATAATGTTACCAAAAACGAAAACGGTATAACCTGCCTTCACGGCGGCGGTGAATATAACAGCGCAATATGGAACGCCATTATCATTGACGATGACGCGGTTGAGTTTTCATATCACAGTCCGGACGGAGAACAGGGCTTTCCGGGTAATGTTGATGTAACGGTTACTTATGTACTCAACGACCGCAACGAGCTTCAAATTCATTATGCCGCAGTAAGCGATAAGGATACTGTTATCAACCTTACGAATCA
>CANQLQ010000186.1 GCA_947624755.1 uncultured Clostridia bacterium
CCGCAACCCTTCGTCTTTACAGCGATCCCGAGTGTAAAAAGCTCAATGATAAATTTGCAGAGGTATTCAAAATAAAACCGACGCAGGTTCTTATGACAAACGGTTCAGATGAAATCCTCAATTTTGCATTCATGGCTTTTTGCGATGATGAGCATCCTGCCGCTTTTCCCGAAATAAGCTATGGCTTTTATCCTGTTTTTGCGGCTCTCAATAATATTAAGTATACTGAAATTCCGCTGAAAGACGATTTTTCTATAGATTACAGGGATTACTGCAAAATAAATAAAACTATCGTTATTGCAAATCCAAACGCACCGACGGGACTTGCACTTTCACTTTTTGAAATTGAAGAAATTCTCAAAAGCAATCCCGATAATGTCGTTGTAATTGACGAAGCGTATGTAGACTTCGGCGGTGAAAGCGCTTTGCCGCTGATAGAAAAGTATGATAATCTTCTCGTAACAGGGACGTTTTCAAAGTCGCGTTCACTTGCGGGTGCAAGACTCGGCTTTGCGGTGGCAAACGAAGAACTTATTCGTGACCTTAATACGGTAAAATATTCGACTAATCCCTATAATATCAATTCCATGACAATGGCGGCAGGAGTTGCGGCTCTTGAAAGCAACGGCTACTATATTAACAACTGCAAAATTATCATGGAAAACAGAGCGTACACAAAAGAAAAGCTTGAAAAAATGGGGTTTTCGGTTCTCGACTCAAAGGCAAACTTTTTATTTGCTCAAACCGACAGAATTGACGGCGGAAAGCTTTATTTGAAGCTTAAAGAAAAAGGTATTCTTGTGCGCCACTTCACAAAAGAAAAAATAAAAAACTTTGTCCGTATTACAATTGGTACAAAACAGCAGATGGACGCGCTTATTTGTGCAATAAAAGAAATTCTTGAGGAGGATTCAAAATGAGAACTTCATCAATAAGAAGAAAAACAGCGGAAACAGATGTTGAGCTGAAACTGAATATTGACGGAACGGGAAAAAGCATAATTTCAACAGGGTGCGGCTTCCTTGACCATATGCTTATTCTTTTCGCGCGTCACGGCAGATTTGACCTTGAAGTTAAATGCGAAGGCGACACCTTTGTTGACTGTCACCATACAGCCGAGGACATAGGCATTTGCCTTGCGGAAGCGTTCGGCGAAGCTCTTGCCGACAAGAAAGGCATAAAGCGTTACGGCGACATTATTCTTCCTATGGACGAAGCTCTTATTCTTTGCGCCGTTGACATTTCGGGCAGAGGTATGCTTGTTTTTGATATGGATATTCCGGCCGAAAAGGTCGGTGATTTTGACACCGAGCTTGTAAAGGAATTTTGGCTTGCGTTTACAAGAAAAGCCGATGTAACTCTTCACATAAAGCAGCTTGCCGGTGAAAACAGTCACCACATTATTGAAGGTGCGTTTAAAGCGGCAGGCAGAGCGCTTGGAAGTGCGGCTTCAATTGACGAAAAATATAAAGACGAAATCCCTTCGACAAAGGGGGTACTGTGATGATTGCGGTTGTTGACTACGGCGTCGGCAATTTATATTCGCTTGCATCATCACTTAAATCAATAGGGGCGGATGTCTGCTTAGCCGGCGAAAAGGATATAATTAAAAAAGCGGACAAAATCATTCTTCCCGGTGTAGGCGCCTTTGCCGACGCGGCGCAAAAGCTTAGAAATACGGGACTTGACGAAGTTATTATTGAGCAAGCCAAAAAAGGCGTACCGCTTATGGGTATATGCCTCGGAATGCAGCTTCTTTTTGAAAAAAGCTTTGAATACGGTGAGCACGAAGGACTTGGACTTATTAAAGGCAGTGTAATTTCAATGCATGGCGTTATCCCCAAAGAGCTGAAAATTCCGCATATTGGCTGGAATGCACTTCACTTTACCGAAAACAAAAGCGACATTTTCAAATATATAAATGAAAACGACTGCGTTTATTTTGTTCATTCTTTTTTTGGTACAGACTGCACTGAAAGCACGATTGCAACTACCGAGTACGGCGCAGAAATTACTGCCGCAGTTCAAAACGGTAATGTTTACGGCTGTCAGTTCCATCCCGAAAAAAGCGGCAAGGTAGGACTTGAGATTCTAAGAGCATTTTGTGAAAAGGAGGACGTACAATGTTAATTTTTCCTGCGATAGACTTGTTTGAAGGCAAAGCCGTCCGTCTTTTCAAAGGTGATTATGCCAAAATGACAGTATATAACGAAGACCCGCTTGCCCAGGCGAAGGAGTTTGAAGAAAAGGGGGCGGCCGTTCTTCATATGGTTGACCTTGAGGGCGCAAAAAGCGGTGGAACGCCGAACCTTGAAATAATAAAAAAAGTTTCTGAAAATACAAATCTTTTTATTGAGCTTGGCGGCGGAATAAGAAATATGAAAACTGTCGAAAAATATATTGCCGTTGGTGTTGACCGTCTTATTCTTGGCACTGCCGCGGTTACCGACGAAGCTTTTCTTAAAGAAGCCGCGGAAAAATATAAAGAAAAAATAGCGGTTGGCGTTGATATCAAGGACGGATTTGTTGCAATAAAGGGCTGGACGGAAAAATCCGATTATACCCTTAATGAATTTTGCAAAAAGCTTCAAGACCTTGGAATCCGCACAGTAATATGCACCGATATTTCAAAAGACGGCGCGATGAAAGGCGCAAACCTTGCCCTTTATAAAGAGCTTTGCGAAAAATTCGATATGGACTTTATCGCTTCGGGCGGGGTAAGCTCGCTTGAAGATGTAAAAGAGCTTGCAAAAATGAATTTGTACGGAGCAATAATCGGCAAAGCGTATTACACCGGAGCAATTGACCTTAAAGAAGCAATCGAGGTGGCAAAATGATTACAAAAAGAATTATTCCCTGCCTTGATGTAAAAGACGGAAGGGTTGTTAAAGGTGTAAACTTCCTTGGTCTTGCCGATGTCTCGTCACCCGTTTCGCTTGCGAAATACTATAGCGACAACGGTGCGGACGAGCTTGTGTTTTATGATATTACCGCTTCCGCAGAGGGCAGATCGCTTTTTACCGATATTCTTTGCGAAGTTGCTTCAACAATTTTTATCCCTCTTACCGTCGGCGGCGGAATAAACACGGTTGAAGATTTTGACAGAGTGCTTAAATGCGGCGCAGACAAAGTCAGCGTAAATTCGGGAGCGATTAGAAATCCCGATCTTATAAAGCAGGCGGCTATGAAATACGGCGACCAGTGCGTTGTTATTTCAGCCGATGTAAAAAGAGTTGACGGAGTTTTCCGTGTGTTCGCAAAAGGCGGAAGAGAAAACACTGGAATGGAGGCGATCTCATGGATAAAGCGCTGTGTTGACAACGGCGCAGGCGAGGTCGTATTAAATTCAATCGACACCGACGGAGTAAAAGGCGGCTTTGACCTTGAAATGCTTGAAGCGGTCTGCGACGCTGTAAATGTTCCTGTAATAGCTTCGGGCGGAGCGGGCTGCATTGATGATTTTACAAAGCTTTTTAAAACGCTCCCGAAGGTTGACGCAGGACTTGCGGCTTCTATTTTCCATTTCGGTGAAGTTTCAATTTCCGGCCTTAAAGAAGAGCTTAGAAAAAATGGTATAACAGTCAGATAACAAAGCGGATTGTTGATTATTCGGGAATATGTTTAAAATAAAAATAAACACGAAAGGAAAAAACAGATTTAATAGAGATTCCTTAAAGTCTGTTTGAAAACTTTGCAATATGATAAATATTGATGAACTTAAATTTGACGAAAAAGGTCTTATTCCTGCTGTCGTTGTGGATTCAATTTCCAAAAAAGTGCTTACCGTTGCATATATGAACAGGGAAAGTCTTAAAATTTCTATGGAAAAGGGGCTTACCTGCTTTTTCAGCCGTTCAAGGCAAGAGCTTTGGCTCAAAGGCGAAACAAGCGGAAACTATCAGCACATTGTTACAATTACAGCCGACTGTGATAATGATGCGCTTGTCGTTGTTGTTGAAAAAGACGGACCGGCCTGTCACACGGGAAGCGATTCCTGTTTTACGAAAGAGGTATACAAAAGTCAAGAGCTTTCGGAATTTTCGCTTCAGGGTCTTTATGAGCTTCTTGCCGGAAGAAAAACCAATATGCCCGAAGGCTCATACACGACCTATCTTTTCCAAAAGGGTATTGATAAAATTCTAAAAAAAGTCGGAGAAGAATGTACCGAAGTTATTGTCGCAGGCAAAGGTAACGATAAAAAAGAAACGATTTATGAAATTGCGGACCTTGCTTACCATGTAATGGTGCTTATGGTTGAAATGGGCATTAGCGTTGAAGATATTCACAAGGAGCTTGCTTCGCGTCACGTTATCGATCATAAGATCAAGCAGGAAAAAATGGCAAGCGATAATGAATAAGGTCTATTGGCTTGTCTAAATATCGCGTAGGGGCGACCCCGTGTGGTCGCCCACGGACATCGTCCGCAGGAGTTACGCGGGCACGCATGGCGTGCGGCAATTACGTGTGTTGGAATTATGTAACCTTTACCACTTGCCCCACGGCACAGCTTAGTGCTGAACCTATTTTCGTGATTTTTCGTTTAAGCAATTTTGCCTCCCCTGAAAGGGGAGGTGTCACACGCAGTGTGACGGAGG
>CANQLQ010000187.1 GCA_947624755.1 uncultured Clostridia bacterium
CAGCTTACTATTGAAAATATCAAAAGAAATATCGCTACTGTTTTCAAGCTTCTGCGGTCATCGTCACAGGCAAAAAAAATAATAAGAAAATTCGGCCCCGATGTTGTGGTGGGCTTTGGCGGATATGTTAGCGGTCCCGTCCTTCGTATGGCGGCAAAGCTCGGTTATAAAACAGCAATACACGAACAGAACGCATATCCGGGAATTACAAACAAAGCCCTTGCAAAAAAAGTTGATGCTGTTATGCTTACTAACGAAGGCGCCGCAAAGTACCTTGAGCCGAAAAATCCCGTAATCGTTACCGGTCTGCCTGTAAGAGGCGAAATGCTTAGAGCCGACAGAGATATAAGCCGTGCGGAGCTTGGAATCAGAGACGATCAGATCCTTGTTCTTTCAATGGGCGGTTCACTCGGCGCAGAAGCAATAAACAACGCAATGGTTGACATTATTTCTCAAAACTGGAAAAACAAAAATATTTATTTTCTTCACGCAATGGGTCAGTACGGAAAATGGGTGCCGGACAAGCTTAAAGAAAACGGCGTTGATATTGAAAATGCGAAGAATGTTAAAATTCGCGAATACATAAACGATATGGACAGATGTATGTCTGCCGCCGACCTTGTTATCTGCCGTGCCGGAGCAAGTTCGCTTTCCGAAATTCAGGCTCTCGGCAAGGCTTCAATTCTTATTCCGTCACCTAATGTTGCCGAAAATCATCAATATTACAATGCGCTTGCTCTTTTAGAAAAAGGCGCTGCCGAACTGATTGAAGAGAAAGATCTTACAAAAGAAAAGATGGAAGAAACCTTTGAAAAGCTTATTTCAAACAGGGCTCTTCTTTCAAAGCTTTCACAAAACGCAAAGGCCATGGCAATTACTGACGCAAAACAAAAAATTGCAGACATAGTAGTTTCACTTTGCGGTAATGTAAAATAAGTCGGCACGACGCTTAAAATTAACCGATTTTTTACCTTTTGCATAAGATATTGTGTAATATCCTTTCAAAAGGTGTGATGAGGTTTGAAAAAAATTTTTGTAAACGGCGGGAAAGAACTTGTTGGTGAAATTGATATTCAAGGTTCAAAAAACAGCTCACTGCCTATTCTTGCCGCTTGCGTCCTTGTTAGCGGAATAAGCTGTATACATAACTGTCCCGACCTTTCGGATGTAGATGCAGCGATAAAAATTCTTGAACACCTCGGCTGCAGAATTTCAAGGGACAATAATACACTTTATGTTGATTCAAGATGCATATCGTGTTATAATATTCCACACACTCTTATGAGGGAAATGCGTTCATCAATTGTTTTTCTCGGCTCAATTTTAAGCCGTAAGGGCAGGGCAAAGCTATCGCTTCCCGGAGGGTGTGAAATAGGTCTAAGGCCGATTGACCTTCATCTAAGCTCGCTTAAAACGCTCGGAGTTGAAGTTGATGAAAGCTTTGGCGATATAAAGTGCGAAAAAACGAAAACCGTAAAAGACGCGGTCGTAAGTCTGTCCTTTCCAAGTGTCGGCGCAACGGAAAACATTATTCTTGCCTCTGTTTTTATTCCGGGTCAGACTACTATACTCAACGCAGCAAGAGAACCAGAAATCAACGACCTTGCGTCTTTTTTGAATAAATGCGGCTGCGATGTCAGGATAGGAAGCGGCGGAACAGTCGTAATAAAAGGCGTACTGTGCGCCCACGGCTGTGAGCATACCGTAATGTCCGATCGTATTGTTGCTCTTACCTATATGTCTGCGGTCGGTGCAGCGGGCGGGAATGTGCTTTTGAAAAGGGTCGAACCTAATACCTTCCTTTCTGTTATCCCCGTTTTCAAAGAGGCGGGCTGCAAAGTTATTGCACAGCACGACAGCGTCAGAATAATATCCGAAAAAAGGCTTAACTGCGTAAGAGATATAAGAACCATGCCTTATCCGGGCTTTCCCACCGATGCCCAGGCTCCCGTTATGGCTATGCTTTGTACCGCTAAAGGAACAAGCGTTATTGTCGAAAACATTTTTGAAAGCAGATATAAGCACGTTGGAGAACTTGTCAGAATGGGTGCAAAAATTAAAATTGAAGGCAAGGTTGCAATTGTTGACGGCACGGATAGTCTTCATTGTGCCGCTGTCACGGCTACCGACCTGCGCGGCGGCTCTGCGCTTATAGTAGCGGCTCTTGCGGCGGACGGAAAAACAGCAATAAGCGGTATTAACCATATTGAACGCGGATATGAAAATATATGCGGCTGTCTTGGGTCAATAGGCGCCGATATAGAATGTATTGAATGTAATGAATAATTAAGGAATTTCTGATTAGATCGCGTTAAGGCATAAGGAATCACTGATTAAATCACGCATAAGGCTTAATGCTCATCTTGCTTGCAAATATTGTGTAATACTTTGCCAAAATACTCGTTAATACACAAAGTATTGCCTTAAATTTTTGGAATAAAAAGATGCTTTCAAATTAGGAACAAAGTGTTTTCGCGGTGTAAAATTATAATTTTATATAATTTCTATCCCGCGTAATTCCTGCGGGTGATGCCCGCCGATGCCCGCCGATGCCCGCCGCCATGCGTGCTTAGATTTAATCAGAGCTTCCTTAAAATACAAAGGAGAGTTAAAAGTGTCAGATTCAAATTACTCGAACAGAAACGACAACTCAAGATCCGGCAACAGTAAAGATGAATCTGTTTTTAGCTGGAGCAATGAATATGAAGCTTATAAAAAAAGCTACAGCGCACAAAAGAACTCTCGAAAACCCGAAAATTATAACCCTGAGGATTCAATTTTCACCGGGAGAAGTCAGAGATATTCACGAGACAGCAGCCGATATAACAATTACGGTTTGGACTATCATTATGACTATCCGGACGAAGATTATAAATACGACCCGAAAGCTGACTTCGGAAGAAAAAAAGAGTTTAAAAGCGACTATGATAATTCAATATATACCGACTTTATGAGCGGTATATCCTCTCAAGGCGCTCAAAAAAATGAACCGCGTCAGACTTATGAGAGAAATTTTGCCAATAGGCAAAAAAGACGAACCCCGGAACAAAGACAGACAAAAGGCGAAGAAAGACGCAGTTATAACCAAAAAAGTCAAAGCGGAAGAAAGACCCTGACGGCCGATAAAAGCCAAAAAAAGAAAAATCAGTCTGCAAGCGAGCCTATGCGAGGCGGCAAACAAACACAGAGAATTGATAAAACAAAAAATAAAAGTGCCGCAGCTTCCGATAAGGCGAAAAAAACTAAAGATAAAAAAGCGGAAAAGAAAAACAAAAAAGCTGCAAGGCAAAAGAAAAATCCTGCTTTGATGAGCAATTCGGAGAAAAAAAGAGCTGCAAAAAAAGAAAAAAAGGAAAAAAAGAAAATAGATGTAATTAATCGCCGTATTGAAAAGCTCAAGGCTTCAGGTTATTCAAATGACGAAATAAGAGCTAAAATGCAGCGTGAGCTTATAATGACCGAAGCTTTCCGTACCTTTTTTATTATTTTGTGCGTTTTAATTGCAGTCGCATTGGTTCTTGGTTTTGCCGGTGTAATTTATGGCTTTCCGGCTCAGACTATAAAAGTTAACGGCGCTAACGTATATAAAGAAGATGAAATTCTTACCGCAGGCGAGCTTTCAGTCGGTGACAATATGCTTCTTGTATCGCAAAAAAATCTAAGCAAAAAAATCAGCACTGCACTTCCTTATGTCAAAAGTGTTGAAATAAAAAGGGTACTTCCCGATACATTAATACTAAATGTTAAAGAAACAGCGGATAAACTTCTTTTTGTCACCGATAAGGGATACATATGTACCGACGAAAGCGGTAAGGTTACTTCCGAAAAGAAGCAGGCGGCAAAAGACGGAAAAATCAAAATAGAAGGCTTTGAATCGCAGGAGTATGAGCTTGGGAAAAAGTTTGTTCCCGATAAAGAAAACGGCAACGAAAGGAAATATGAGCTTGTAAATCAAATTATTGCGGCTCTTGATGCCTGCGAAATTAAAGATTGTAATTTAATTAATATTGAAAATTTGAATCTTATTGTCCTTAGCTGCGGAAAACAGATGAAGATTTATCTCGACTCCCATGTGGATTTTGAATATAAACTGTCAATGCTTTCAAAACAGTTTGTAAGCGATGAACTAAACCCGTCGGGACCTTATTATTATGACCTGAGATTTGACGGACAGATTGTATATAAAGAGGGGGAACTTTCCTAAAAAACGAAGTGAACTTGCAATTCACTTCGTTTTTAACCGCGTAGAAAAATAAAACAGTTTTTTGTTGAATTTACCAAAATTTGAATGAAAAAAAAGTAATATCTGAATATTTTTATCTTGTATTTTTTTTAAATGCATGTTATAATAATTTACAATACTTTAAATTGATACTTGTGCGTAAAGCTTCTATTTAATATTTAGAAAACATAGGGAGGAAGTAAAATGAGCTTCATTATGGACAACGACAACATTGCATATAACCAGATCAAAGTTGTAGGCGTTGGCGGAGGCGGCGGAAACGCTGTCAACAGTATGGTTGAGGCCGGCGTATTCGGAGTTGAATTTCTTACTATTAATACCGACAGACAGATC
>CANQLQ010000188.1 GCA_947624755.1 uncultured Clostridia bacterium
CCGCGTAACTCCTGCGGGCGATGCCCGCTCGCCAATTAGGGCACCCTGAATTAATCAGTGCTTCCTTAGTTGCAGACAATTTATGAAAAAGTATGATTATGTAATTTTTGATTTTGACGGAACGGTTGCGGATACCGGTGAGGGAATACTAAAAAGCCTTCAATATTCTTTTAAAGCGAATAAAAAACCTGTTCCTGACTTATCCGATCTGAAAAAATTTATTGGTCCGCCGATTCATTACAGTTATGTAACTTTTTATAATATACCGGAAGAAGAGGTTCCTGTGTATATTACTAAATACCGTGAACGATATAGAGAAAAAGGTATTTATGAATGTTATGTTTATGAAGGAATGAAGCAGACAATTGAAAAGCTTCGAGAAAGCGGAATTAAAATCGGTATCGCTTCCTCAAAGCCCGTAAAGCTGATTTATGACGTTATGAATCATCTTGGGATTACAAATTTGTTTGATGCAGTTACGGGAACTCTTTTTGACGACAGTAACCACAGCGGCAAAACCGACCTTGTCCTTGAATCAATTGAAAAGCTTGGTGCAAAGGATAAAGAAAAAGTTTTGATGGTCGGTGACAGATATTTTGATATTGACGGCGCCGCCGGTGCAGGTGTTGACAGTTGTGGCGTTCTTTTCGGTTATGGAAATAAAGAAGAGTTTGAAGAACACAACGCAACGTATATTGTTAAAAGACCTGAAGATATTATTGAAATAGCGTTAGGTTTTTAACATAGGTTCAATGTATGTTGAAAACTTTGCGCTGTAAAACAAAAGTTTTCAGGCGGAGGAATTATGAAATACTTTGCAAAAAATTATGATGTTATAGTTATCGGTGCAGGTCATGCGGGAATTGAGGCCGGTCTTGCCGCCGCCCGGCTCGGTGTAAATGTCGGTGTTTTCACAATTAATATGGATTGGGTTGGAAATATGCCTTGCAATCCTTCAATAGGCGGCACAAGCAAAGGTCACCTTGTCAGGGAAATTGATGCGCTTGGCGGCGAAATGGGAAAAGCCGCTGATGCAAACACTTTGCAGTCTCGGATACTTAATCTTGGTAAGGGTCCTGCCGTACACTCACTTCGTGCTCAAATTGACAGACGCAGATATAGCGAATATATGAAACATACAATGGAAAAGCAAGAGAATCTTGAAATTATACAAGCCGAAGTTGTTGATTTAAGACAAATAGAAAATGATAAATGGGAAATAACAACCAGGCTTGAAGCAATATACCATTCGATGTGTGTTATTCTTGCAACCGGTACTTTTCTTGGCGGAAAGATTTATGTAGGAGATGTTTCCTATGAAGGCGGACCTGACGGAATGTTTGCTGCGACCGCTCTTGCAAAAAGTCTTAAAGAGCTTGGAGTTCCGACAAGAAGATTTAAAACCGGTACACCTGCCAGAGTAAACAGAAGAAGTATAGACTTTTCTAATCTCGAAATTCAAAACGGTGACGAAAGAATAGTTCCTTTTTCTTTTGATGGTAAATATCAGCCTGAAAACAAACTTCCATGCTATATTACATATACCAACGAAAAAACAAAACGAATTATTCTTGATAATATACATCGCTCACCTCTTTATAGCGGAAAAATTGACGGTGTAGGTCCAAGGTATTGTCCAAGCATTGAAGATAAAATTGTACGTTTCGCTGAAAAAGAACGTCATCAACTTTTTATTGAACCTTGCGGAGAGTTTACGGAAGAAATGTATCTACAGGGAATGTCTTCTTCTTTACCCGAAGATGTTCAGCTTGCCTTTCTTCGTACTATTCCCGGTCTTGAACACGTTCAGGTTATGAGAACAGCTTATGCAATTGAATATGATTGCGTTGACCCGCTTGCGCTCTACGCTTCGCTTGAATTTAAAAATTTCAGCGGTCTTTTCGGTGCGGGTCAGTTTAACGGTTCAAGCGGTTATGAAGAAGCTGCTGCTCAAGGGCTTATTGCCGGTATAAATGCTGCTCTTAAAATTAAAGGTGAAAATCAGCTTATTCTTGACAGAGCAAGCTCTTATATCGGAACTCTTATTGATGATCTTGTTACAAAAGGCTGCAGCGAGCCTTATCGTATGATGACTTCCCGATCGGAATATAGGTTGCTTCTTCGACAGGATAACGCGGATATTCGACTTACTGAATATGGATACAAAATTGGTCTTGTTGGTGAGGAGAAATGGCAGAGACTTCAGAAAAAGCTTGAACAAATTAAAAAAGAGCGTGAAAGGGTTTTCAGTGTTTCAATTTCACCGTCAGAAAAACTGAATGAACTCCTTGTTTCACGTGAAACAGCTGCTCTTAAATCCGGATGTAAGCTTTCTGAGCTGATTAAAAGACCGCAGTTGAATTATGATTTGCTCAAAGAATTTGATGTAAGCAGACCCGAGCTTCCTTATGAAATTTTTGAACAGGTTGAAATAGAGATAAAATATGAAGGCTATATCAAACGTCAGTTTGCCCAGGCGCAGGAAATAAGAAGACTTGAAGTTAGAACGCTTGATGAAAACCTTGATTATAAACAGATTGTTGGACTTAGAATGGAAGCCCGGGAAAAGCTAAACAAAGTAAAGCCGAAGAATCTTGGACAAGCTTCACGAATTTCGGGAGTAAGTCCGGCAGATATTTCTGTTCTGATGATTTATCTTAAAAAGTCGGACAGAAAGAACAAAGAGGAATAATATGAACGGATTTATTAATAAGCAGTCTCTGAATAATCTATCGAAAAAATACGCAATAACTCTTGATGAACAGGCGCTTGAGCGGTTTGATATTTATGCCTGGAAACTCGTTTCTTGGAATAAAAAGGTAAATCTTACCTCGATTATTGAGCCGGAGGATATTGTTGTTAAACATTTTGTTGACAGCCTGACTGTTTTTCATGCGCTGAATATTCCCAAGGGTTCAAAAGTTATTGACGTAGGTACCGGAGCAGGGTTTCCCGGATTGGCGATGCTTATTGCAAGACCGGATCTCAACTTAACCTTGCTTGACAGCACAGGGAAGAAGCTTAACGTAATTGCGGATATTCTTACAAATATTGGTCTTGAAGCACAATTGCTACATGCGAGGGCTGAAGTAGCGGCAACAAAAGAAGAATATAGAGAACAGTTTGATTTTGTAACTGCAAGAGCTGTAGCTAACCTGCGTGAACTTAGCGAATATTGCTTGCCATTTATAAAAGAAGGCGGCTTTTTCATTTCGATGAAAGCTTCAAAAGCGAAGGAAGAAATTGATGGTGCAAGAAAAGCTATTAAAATACTTGGCGGAGAAATTTTTAGCATTAAAAGCTTTGAACTTGAAGGAGCCGGAGAAAGAAACATAATTATTACAAGAAAGATTTCGCAAACTTCAACAAAATATCCGAGACCTTCGGCAAAAATCGCAAAGAATCCGCTTATATAAAGTAGTAATTTGAAAAAAAATATATTTTAAAGTAAAACGATTTTATTGGACAACCTTCCTTTTGTATGTTATCATCAGTGCATAAGGGAGGTTTTTTTATGTTTGCTGAAAAACCACGTTCAGCCGGCCAGGTTTTGTTGATCTCTAACGAAAAGATATTTCCAAATCCAAATCAGCCGAGAAGGATTTTTAATCAGGAGGAATTAATAAATCTTGCAATAAGCATAAGGATGAATGGAATATTACAGCCGATAACGGTAAGAGAGATTGAAAAAGGCTATGAAGTGGTTTCAGGTGAACGGCGGTTACGAGCCTCCAAGCTTGCGGGAATGTCTGTTATTCCCTGCATTGTTGTTGATGTTTCAAGTGTAAAGTCGGCAATATATGCATTAATTGAAAACATTCAAAGACAAAATTTAAATTATTTTGAAGAGGCGGTTGCAATTGATCGTTTAATGACAGAATATGGAATTTCACAAGAAGATGCCGCAAAAAAACTTGGAAAAGCTGCGTCAACAATTTCAAACAAGTTGAGATTACTTAATTTGCCGATGCAGGCTCAAAAAATGCTTCTTGAAAGCGGTCTTTCAGAGAGACATGCGCGTGCTTTGCTTAGGTTAAATGAAGAAAGTGTTGTTCCGACACTTGAAAAAATAATCGAAAAAAAGCTAAATGTTGCTCAGACCGAAAAGTATATAGATGAAATTCTTCAGGCTGACAAGCCAAAGCGAATAACAAAAAGAATGTTCAGCGATGTTCGCATCTTTCTCAATACTATAAATAATGCGGTCGCTACTATGCAGGATGCCGGTATATCAGCTGATTTCAAAAAAAATGAAACGGAAGACAGCTTTATATATGAAATTGTAATACCCAAAGTAAATGTTTACAAACAAAAATAAATTTTAAGGAACCTCTGATTAAAACACGATGCCCTGTTTGGATTAATCAGCGCTTTCTTAACATGCCGCAAATACAGAATATTCTCTTTTTATATAATTATATCCTTCTCTTTCACACCCGAACAAAGACTCCATTTTTTATATAAGTGGAGTCTTTGTTCAGCCTGTCGAAAAAGTCCGGCAAAAGCTGGGCTTTTTACTGTATTTGTGGTATAATAAAAGCGGTGATAAAAAT
>CANQLQ010000189.1 GCA_947624755.1 uncultured Clostridia bacterium
GGCATTGACGGCGTTGTTGTAATCGGCGGCGACGGCTCGTTCAGAGGAGCGAGGGATCTTTCTCTTCGAGGTATTCCTTGCGTTGCGCTTCCGGGAACAATTGATAACGACATCGGTTGTTGCGATTATACAATAGGTTACGATACCGCAATGAATACGATTATGACAATGGTTGACCGAATCAGAGACACAACTGAATCTCATGACCGCTGCGCAGTTGTTGAAGTTATGGGAAGAGGTGCGGGTTATCTTGCTCTTTCGGCGGGTATTGCCTGCGGTGCGACTTCGATTCTTATTCCCGAGGTTGAGTTCGACTTTGAGCGTGACGTAATCGAAAGAATGAAAAGAACCCAGAAAAGCGGCAAGGTTCATTTCGTAATTATGGTATCTGAAGCGGTCGGCGGCGTTGAAGAAATGGCAAAACGTATCCAAAATGAAACCGGAGTTGAAAGCCGCGCGACCATTCTCGGCCACGTTCAGCGCGGCGGCTCACCGACTTCAAGAGACAGAATTATTGCAAGCCGTATGGGCTATTATGCCGTTCAGCTTCTGAATAACGGAGTAGGAAACAGAGTTGTTGCAATGCAGAAAGAAAAAATTCTTGACTTCGATATTTTTGAAGCCCTTAATATGAAAAGTTCCATTGATCTTAATTTGTATAAAATGGCAATGGAAATTTCAATCTGATATAAATTAAAAGCTGCTTCTCAGCCTTGAAGCAGCTTTTTTGCATAAGGAGGATTGCTGTGAACGAAAATAGCTCAAAAGATGAAATGCTCCAAAAAAGCAAGAAGCTCGAAAATCCCCATAAAGGACACAGACAGAGAGTTCTAAAACGCTATCTTGAGTCCGGACTGGACAGCTTTCCCGATCACAATATTCTTGAAATGCTTTTGTTCTTTTGCATTCCTCAAAAGGACACAAATATAATTGCACATGAGCTTATGGAGAAGTTCGGTTCTTTTTCCGGTGTTCTTGAAGCTGATTTTGCCGACCTCAAAAATGTAAAGGGCATGACCGAAAATGCGGCAAGCCTTTTGACGATGATTTTACCGATAATAAAGAGGTACCAAGACGATAAGCTTTCAGAAAAAAGAGTTCTTGAAACAACGGAAGATATTGTTAAGTACATAAGTCCGAAATTTATTGATTCAGTCAATGAAAGGGTATTCGTTATCTGTTTCGACAGCAAAAATGAGCTTATATGTACAAGACTGTTAAGCGAAGGCGATATCTCCGAAGCTCAGTTAGAATTTAAAAAGCTTGCTTCAATTGTAATTGAAACCAAAGCAAGCAAGGTTATTCTTGTTCATAATCATCCGAATCTTATTGCGCTGCCTTCGGTTGCCGACGTTGAAGCGACAAAAGAGGTTTTCAATTTTCTTTCAAAATTGAAAGTGATGCTTGCCGACCACATAATTGTTGCAAAAAACGGTGAAAGCTGTTCAATGCTTAACAATCCGAGATATACCAATATTTTTTACGGCCTTGAAAATTTATTTGATTAAGGAACCTCCGATTAAATCACGCTTAAAGCTTAATACTTATCTTGCTTGCAAATATCCATAATACTTTGCCAAATACTCGGCAATACATAAAGTATTACCTTAGATTTAATCAGAACTTTCTTAAAATTAAAATTCAGTAAAGGAACAGCTATGGATAAATTTATTCTTCATTCGCCATATAAACCTACAGGCGACCAGCCCGAGGCGATTGAAAAACTTGCCGATGGTATTAAAAAAGGCTATATGGAGCAGACTCTTTTGGGAGTGACCGGTTCGGGAAAAACTTTCACAATGGCAAATATAATTGAAAAAGTTAACCGGCCGACTCTTGTTTTGGCTCACAACAAAACTCTTGCCGCTCAGCTTTGCAGTGAGTTTAAAGCATTCTTTCCTGAAAATGCCGTTGAATATTTTGTATCATACTATGACTATTATCAGCCCGAAGCTTACATCGCTTCAACCGATACCTATATTGAAAAAGACTCATCAGTAAATGATGAAATAGATAAGCTTCGCCATAGTGCAACTTCGGCTCTTTCAGAAAGACGGGATGTTATCATCGTTGCAAGTGTGTCGTGTATTTACACCCTCGGTGACCCGATTGATTATCGGGAAATGGTTATTTCCCTTCGCCCCGGAATGGAAAAAAGCAGAGATGAGCTTATATCAAAGCTTATTGAAATTCAGTATGAACGAAACGATATAAGTTTTAGCCGAAATAAGTTCAGAGTTCGCGGAGATATTGTTGAAATTTATCCTGTCTATTCCAATGATATTGCGATAAGAGTTGAGTTTTTCGGCGATGAGGTTGACCGCATCTGCGAAATCAATCCGCTGACAGGTGAAATAAAAAATAAACTTTCACATATTGCAATATATCCCGCTTCACATTACGTTGTAGGTGCGGACAAAATTGAAAGAGCTATAAAAGAAATCGGAGAAGAAATGGAGGAAAGGGCGGCTCAGTTTACCAAGGAAGGAAAGCTTCTTGAAGCCGAACGCATTAAGCAGAGAACATCATACGATATTGAAATGCTTCGTGAAACAGGCTTTTGCTCCGGTATTGAAAACTATTCAAGAATAATGTCGGGACGAAAACCAGGCAGCAGACCGTTCACTTTGCTTGACTATTTTCCGGAAGATTTTATTTTGTTTGTCGATGAATCGCATGTAACTCTTCCGCAGGTTCACGCTATGTATGCCGGTGACAGGGCCAGAAAAAAGAGCCTTATTGATTTTGGCTTCAGACTTCCGTCCGCTTATGATAACCGTCCGTTAAAGTTTGAAGAATTTTACGACTTGGTTGGTCAGAAAATATTTGTAAGCGCTACTCCCGGGGCTTTTGAAAGAGAAAAAAGCGCCCAAATTGTTGAGCAGGTCATAAGACCGACCGGACTTCTCGATCCGCTTATTTCCGTAAGACCCACCGAAGGACAGATAGATGACCTTGTAGGGGAAATTAATCTTAGAACCGAAAAAGGCGAAAGAGTTCTTGTTACGACCCTTACCAAAAAAATGGCCGAATCGCTTACCGAATATTTTGAACAGCTTGACATAAAAGTCCGTTATATGCACTATGATGTTGACACTCTTGAGCGAACAAAAATTATTCGAGATCTCAGACTTGGAAAATTTGACGTTCTTGTCGGCATTAATCTTCTTCGTGAAGGCTTGGATATTCCGGAAGTTTCTCTTGTTGCGATTCTTGACGCAGACAAGGAAGGTTTTCTTCGCTCTGAAACTTCACTTGTCCAGACAATAGGACGGGCGGCAAGAAATGCCGAAGGCGTTGTTATTATGTATGCCGACAGTGTAACGCCTTCAATGGAAAGGGCAATTTACGAAACAAACCGCCGCCGTGAAATACAGGAAAAATATAACAAAGAAAACGGTATTGTACCAAAAACAATTATCAAGGAAGTTCACGATATAATTGAAATTTCCGAACATGATGACGGTGACGAACTTGTCACACGCTTTAAGCATATGTCAAGGGAAGAGCGTTATGCTATGATAAAGCAACTGACGGCCGAAATGAAAGAAGCGGCAAAAATGCTCGAGTTTGAACATGCGGCTTATATCCGTGACAAGATTGAAAAGCTAAGAAAGATAAAATAAAATTTATGAGAATTTAATGATATACAGAAAGGATAAGTGCAAATTTTGTCTGCACTTATTTGAACAACGATGGCAGGTAAAAATATTTTCATAAAAGGTGCAAGAGAACATAACCTTAAAAATGTTGATCTGACAATTCCGCGTGACAAGCTTATTGTTTTTACGGGACTTTCGGGTTCGGGCAAATCATCTCTTGCATTTGATACAATCTACGCCGAAGGACAAAGACGCTATGTTGAATCGCTATCGTCCTATGCAAGGCAGTTTCTCGGTCAAATGGAAAAGCCTGACGTTGACTATATAGAGGGGCTTTCTCCCGCAATTTCAATTGACCAGAAAACAACTTCAAAAAATCCACGTTCAACGGTTGGAACAATAACTGAAATTTATGACTATCTGCGCCTTCTTTTTGCAAGGGTAGGCATACCTCACTGTACGGTATGCGGCAGAGAAATAAAACCGCAGACAGTAGATCAGATAGTCGATCAAATCTGCGAACTTCCCGAAAGAACAAAATTTCAGCTTCTTTCACCAATTGTAAGGGGAAGAAAAGGCGAATATGTCAAAGAACTTGAACAGATAAGAAAACAAGGCTTTGTCAGAGTCCGAGTTGACGGAAATATCTATGACCTTTCGGAAGATATTCCGATGAACAAGAACAAAAAGCATAACATAGAAGTTGTTGTTGACCGTCTTGTTATGAAAGAGGATATCCGTTCAAGACTTGCCGATTCGGTTGAAACGGCAACAAAGCTTTCGGGCGGACTTCTTATTGTTGTTCTTAGCGACCAAGACGAAAAAATGTATTCGCTTAACTATGCCTGTCCCGAACACGGTGTAAGCTTCGATGAGCTTAATCCGAGAATGTTAAGCTTCGATGAGCTT
>CANQLQ010000190.1 GCA_947624755.1 uncultured Clostridia bacterium
ATTTTTATCACCGCTTTTATTATACCACAAATACAGTAAAAAGCCCAGCTTTTGCCGGACTTTTTCGACAGGCTGAAGCCAACCGTTTGAATGGTTTACATTCATAAACGATTGGCTATGTATATATATATATGAAAAAAGGCAGATAGATTTTTTGATTTCTATCTGTCTAATTTTATAAATATTCTGTTGTACGAGAGTTCAACTCTGCACACAAAGGTAAAACAGCGATTTTACATCTACGGATTTGAACTATTGAAATTTGCCCTATAGACAGCAAAAAACCTCGGAAACACCGAGGTTTTTGGGGAATACATCTTTTTTGTATCCATTTGATGGCCCGCCCGAAGGGATTTGAACCCCCAATCTCCAGAATCGGAATCTGTTGCGTTATCCAATTGCGCCACGAGCGGAAATATGGCGGTAGCCAACAAAGACTGCCGCCGTTTAATTTGTAATCGCCGATATACACACCCCGATTAATCGGCGATCTTTAAGCTTTAGAGACCTGCTCAAGCCAGTTTCTGCCGATAGTAACGGCACTGTAAAGATCATTCTTTTCAATTTTGTGAATAATTCTTTCATTTGGCTTTAGTGAAGGATCGTTTTTATAAAGATTAACCATTACCTTGTCGGCTATCTGCAATCCATTTTCTTCCTTTGAAGAAACAATTTTTAAAATAAGATAATACTGATCCCAAAGGTTGCCGTAATAAATTGTATTACCGCTTCTTACAAAAGGTTTATCTTTATACATCAGAAATTCGCTTTTACTGTTTTCCGCCATCGTCTTCTCCGTTTCTCAACAAGCGCACTTATATTCCGAGATAGCTTTTGACAAGCTCCCGGAGAAGGTCGTCACGGTCTATCCTGCGAATAAGGTTGCGTGCGTTGTTGTGTGTTGTTATATATGTCGGGTCTTCCGAAAGAATATAACCGACAATCTGATTTATCGGATTATAGCCCTTTTCAACCAAAGCATCGTAAACAACGGTAAGCACTTCTTTCATGCTGTTATTGTTCGGGGTATAAAATGAAAACTCTCTTGTTTTGTCAGTCATCTTCTGACCCTCCTTTGCAAATATACTACTATTATATAACAAAATTCCTTCTAAAACAATGGTTTATTGAAAAAATTACAAAAATTATTTTTTTTGTAAACACTGAATAATTAAAGATTTCTTAAATTAACTGCGAAGAGATATTCCAAGCTCTTCAAGAGCCTTGATGGTTTTTTTCATCGCTTTGTCCGCTTCATCGTCTGTAAGAGTTCTGTCAGCGGCTCTCATACGGATATTATAAGCTACGCTCTTCATACCTTTAGGTATCTGTGAGCCTGCATATACGTCGAACAGCGAAACTTCTTCAAGTATTTTTCCGACAGCCTTTTCGATTATCCTTTGAATTTTCATAACAGGTATATCTGCGTCGCAAACAAAAGCAAGGTCACGGCTTGATGCCGGGAATTTGGGAAGCTGTTTGTATACCTTTTTATCATTGCCATATTTTACAAGCGCGGCAAAATCAACCTGTGCGATATATGCTTTTACATCAATACCGTAATTTGAAAGAACCTTTGGGTGTACCTCGCCTATTATTGCAATAATTTCATCTTCAATTTTAAGAACGGCTGTTCTTCCCGGGTGGAAAGTCGGATTGTCTGTCAAAGGTTCAATATCATAGTTTTCAACTCCGACCTTTAAAAGAAGTTCTTCGACAGCGCCTTTGAGAGTAAAGAAATCACAGTCCGCGCCGTACATACCAAGAGTAATTTTGACTTTTTCGTCGGGAAGTTCGTTTTCGTTTTTCCAAATATACTCGTTTGAAATTTCAAACAATGATGCGGCTGCATTTCTGTTGTTATAGTTTCTCGAAAGCACACTTAGCATTGACGGAATAACAGTTGTCCTCATAACGCTGGTGTCCTCACCGAGAGGATTGGTAAGAACGACAGAATTGCGAAGCGGACTTTCCTTCGGAAGATTGATTTTATCGTATTCCTTGGGGCTAATAAATGAGAAAGTCGCAATTTCGGTAAAGCCGCAGGCAAGCATTGTGCTTGAAACAAGCTTTTCAAGCTTTTGTTCTTTTGTTGCCGAAGCATTTGCAACACCGGCAAGAGGTCTGTTCGGTATGTTGTGAAAGCCGTAGAAACGGGCAACTTCTTCAGCAATATCGGCAAGATCCTCAAGGTCGGCTCTGAATGACGGTATGATGAGTTCATAGCCTCAACTTTGACGTCGAGTCTTTCAAGAATTTCCTTTTGTTCTTCTGCGCTTACATTAATGCCGATAAAGTTGTTTGTCCATTCAGGTTTGAACGGAAGTTTATGGACGTCTTTTCTGCTGTGGTCGCAGTCGATTATTCCCCCAACAACGTCACCCGCGTCAAGCATCTGAACAAGTTCAAGCGCACGTTTTAGTGCGGGCATTGTGCTTTGAGGGTCAAGTTCCTTCTCATATCTGCCCGAAGCTTCTGTTCTCATACCAAGCTTTTTTGCGGTAATTCTTGTTGAAGGGCCGTTGAAACAGGCGCTTTCAAAAACGATCGTATTTGTATCGTCCATAATTCCGCTGTATTCGCCGCCCATAATACCGGCAACCGCTACAGGTTTGTTCGCATCGGCGATAACGAGCATATCTTCGGTAAGCTCACGCTCAACGCCGTCGAGAGTCGTTATTTTTTCACCGTTCTTTGCCGTCCTTACGATAACCTTACCCTCGTCAAGGAAGCGAAGGTCAAAAGCGTGCATCGGCTGACCGTATTCAAGCATTACATAGTTAGTAATATCAACAATATTATTTATCGGACGAACGCCGCAGGCACGAAGTCTTTCTCTCATCCATCTCGGAGAGGGGTTAACTCTTACATTTTTGACAACAGCGCCGCAATATCTGTAGCATCTGTCAGGATTTAATATTTCTACGCTCAGAAGTTCATTTACATCGCCTTCGCCGTCTTTAACTTCGGGAATGTGCATTTTGAAAGGCTTTTTAAATGTTGCCGCTGCTTCTCTTGCAAGACCGGAAATTGAAAGGCAGTCCGGTCTGTTTGAAGTAATTTCAAATTCCGTAACTGTATCGTTAAGGCCGATAGCTTCACGAATATCAATGCCGACAGTCAAGTCACATTCATCATCAAGAACAAAAATACCGTCCTCAACAGCCTTCGGAAAATCGTGAGCAGTAAGACCGAGTTCGCCGAGAGAGCAAAGCATACCGTTGCTTTCAACGCCGCGAAGCTTGCCTTTTTTTATTTCACGGCCGCCGTAAATAACAGAATTATCCATTGCAACGGGAACAACGTCACCGACTTTAAGGTTCTGCGCACCGGTTACTATTTGAATGTTTTCTTCTTTGCCTACGTCAACCATACATACCCACATATGGTCGGAATCAGGGTGTCTTTCAAGAGATTCAATTTTACCGGTTATAATATTTGAAAGCCCTTCACCCTCAACCTCAAAAGCTTCAACCTTTGAGCCGGAAAGAGTCAGCCCGTCGGCAAATTCTTTGTCGGTTACATCGAGATCAACAAAATCCGACAGCCATTTTCTTGATAAATTCATCTAAGACACCTCCTTAAAACTGATTCAAGAATCTGATATCGTTTTCATAAAGAAGACGCATATCATCAATATTGAAACGGAACATAACAAGTCTTTCAAGACCGATACCAAAAGCAAAACCGCTGTATTCTTTGGGATCGACGCCGCAGCCGCGAAGAACCTTAGGGTGAACCATACCGCCGCCGAGAATTTCAATCCAGCCTTCGCCTTTACACATCGGGCAGCCCTTGCCGCCGCAGTTGAAACAAGAAACGTCGATTTCACACGAAGGCTCAGTAAACGGGAAATGATGCGGACGAAGTCTGATTTTTGTATTTTCACCGTAAAGAGCTTTTGCGAAAGTTTCAAGACAGCCTTTAAGGTCAGCCATTGTGATACCCTTGTCAACAACAAGTCCTTCAATCTGATGGAAAATCGGTGAATGTGTTGCGTCAACTGCATCGGAACGGTATACACGGCCGGGAGCAATAACTCTTATCGGAGGTTTCTGCTTTTCCATTACACGAATCTGAACCGGTGAGGTCTGGGTTCTCAAAAGCATATTCTCGGTTATATAGAAAGTATCCTGAGTATCTCTTGCCGGATGATTTTTTGGAATATTAAGCGCTTCAAAATTATAGTAGTCCCATTCAACTTCGGGACCCGAAGCAACATTGAAGCCCATGCCGAAGAAAATATCCTTTACTTCGTCAAGAACAATTGAAAGCGGATGCTTATGTCCGAGCGGCTTTTTTTGAGAGGGGAGAGTTACGTCAATTTTTTCTTCTTTAAGCTTAGCTTCCAAAACCTTTTCTTTGATCTCCTGTGCCGCTTCGCTGATTTTTTCTTCAATGTCACTTCTGATTTCATTTGCAAGCTGACCGATTATCGGTCTTTCTTCGGCTGAAAGTTTACCCATTTGCTTGAGAATAGCGGTAAGACCGCCCTTTT
>CANQLQ010000191.1 GCA_947624755.1 uncultured Clostridia bacterium
ACTTTCAGAGAGGATAAACAGCTTACGGAAATTGCATACAGAAGGCTTAATGCAATACGCGAATTTACTCAATTCGGTTCAGGCTTTCAAATCGCTCTTCGTGACCTTGAAATCCGGGGCGCAGGTAATATTCTCGGCGCTCAGCAACACGGTCATATGGAAGCGGTAGGATACGATATGTATCTTCAGATGCTCTCGGAAGCGATTGAAATGAACGGCGAAGATGAAACGGTTCTTCCGGAAAAAAATGACTGTTCAATTGATATCACCGTTGACGCACATATTCCCGAAGATTATATTAAATCCGTCAAAAGCAGAATTTCAATGTATAAGCGGATTGCCGCAATTGAAACCGAGGAAGATGCCATGGACGTTATTGACGAATTTATCGACCGCTTCGGTGATATGCCGAAATGTGTTCAGGGACTTGTTGACATCGCTCAGATAAGACACAGAGCCGCCGAAAATGGCATTTATGAAATTCGCCAAAAAAAAGACAAAATTATTTTCTATGTTAAAAATATAAAGCCTGCCCATATTTCGCTTCTGAATCAACTCCTTTATAAGAGAGCATTTATCGGTGCGGATAAAGGCAAGCAGTATGCGATAGTAAAAACGGCAGGACACAGCGCCATTGAAACTATTATAGATACCGTTCGTGCTTTTGAAGCATGTAAAGATGTATAATTTCTCTAAAAAAGTATTCAGTTGAAAGATTTATTAAAAAAGGTGTAAGTATGGTATTTTATTTTTCCGCAACGGGAAATTCAAAACATCTTGCAAAGGTAATTTGCGAAAAAAGCGGTGAAGCAACAGTAGATATTACCGCTTGTGTAAGAGAAAACAAATATGATTTTTCCGCCGCAAAGGGTGAAAAAGTCGGTTTCGTTATGCCGGTTTATTTCTACGGCATTCCATCGGCTGTGATTGATTTTTTGAAAGAAATTAATATTTCGTTTGATGGGGAAAATTATATTTTTTCCGCTTTAACTTGCGGCGCAGCAACGGCGGGAGCGGGAAAAATGCTTCGCAAAATTCTCGGCAAAAAAGGCATAACATTGAATGCTCAGTTTGCCGTTGCAATGGTTGATAACTATATACCTATGTATGAAATTTCAAACCAAACCGAAGCCCTTTCAAAGCTTGCCGAAGCAAAGCCGATAATGGAAAGAATAGCTTTGCTAATCGAAAAAAAGGCAAATGGGGACTTTGACGACATAAAAGGTCAAGAATTTATGACAAAGTTCCTTTATCCGCTTTACAGACCTTTTAGCTCAACGAAAAGATTTTATGCAAACGATAGCTGTATTGGCTGTGGAATTTGCGAAAAGGGCTGTGTATGCGGAGCAATTGAAATCAAAGACGGCAAGCCCGAATGGATAAAGAAAAGCTGTGCTAACTGCCTTCGCTGTATTCATAGCTGTCCGCAAAGGGCAATTCAGTTCGGCAAGGCAACCGAGAAAAGAAACAGATATTATAATCCGTATGCGTAAAGCTGTGAAAGGAGTTTTTTTATGGAAAAAAGAATGAATAAGGACATTCAAATTAATCTTGTGATGGGCGCAATTTTAACTGCAATTGTGATTGTGTTCCAGCTTATCGGCTCGTTTATTAAGTTCGGCCCGTTTTCGGTTTCGCTTGTTCTTGTGCCGATTATTATAGGCGCCGCAATGTGCGGACCCAAAATCAGCACATGGTTAGGCTTTATTTTCGGTGTTATCGTTATGTTTACAGATGCCCAAGCTTTTATTGCAATCAGTATTCCCGGAACGATAATTACCGTGCTTGTAAAAGGCGCCGCCTGCGGTCTTGCGGCGGGACTTGTATATAAACTTATCTCAAAGAAAAACAAATATGCCGCCGTTGCGGTATCGGCAATTGTCTGTCCGATTGTTAATACGGGAATTTTTCTTCTTGGCTGTATGGTATTCTTTTTTGATGCAATTAAAGAATGGGGCGCAGGAGCCGGTTATGAAAATGCGGCCTCTTATATGATTTTAGGTCTTGTCGGCGCAAACTTCCTTTTTGAAATGGCGACAAACATCATACTTTGCCCGGTAATAGTCAGAATCTTGAATATAAACAAAAAACTCTAAGCAATATTATGGAAGCAAGTGATTCCTAAAATAAAAATATCACCGCACGAAGCATTTGGCAGTCTTTGTGCGGTGTTTACATAGATTGTTTAAAATATTACGTATAATGGATTCGGTGATAACGACTGTTATTTTTCGCCAAGGAGCTTTGCAAGCTCTTCCATAAAGGTGTTGATGTCCTTAAACTGTCTGTAAACCGAAGCAAAACGAACATAGGCAACCTCGTCAAGAGATTTAAGCTTGTTCATTGCAAGCTCACCGATACGCACTGAGGTTACTTCCCTGTCAAGAGAATTTTGAAGTTCGGCCTCGATTTCGTTTACTGCTTTTTCAAGCTCAGAAATTGAAACGGGTCTTTTTTCGCAGGCGCGAAGCATACCGTTGAAAAGCTTGACACGGTCAAAGGCTTCTCTTGATTTGTCTTTTTTGACAACGATAATGGGAACGGTTTCAATGATTTCATAGGTGGTAAATCTTTTGCCGCAGGAAATACATTCCCTTCTTCTTCTGATACGTTCACCTTCATCTGTTGGTCTGGAATCAATAACCTTGCTTTCGCTGTAACCACAGAACGGACATTTCATTTTGTTTTGTGCGACATACGGAAAACAAAATCCGGCTATGTCGTCTCCTTTCGCAATATTATGGAGATATTGTAACATAAAATCAGTATTTACACAATATAAAGAAAAAAATTTTAAACTTTAATACAATTTTTCTGTTGAAAAAAGTCAGTTTTTCTGCTATATTTATTTTTAGATTTTTATTGGTTCTTAAAGAATGGATGTGATAAAGTTGTACAAAAAAGGTTTTGACAACGACAAATACATAAAACTGCAATCTGAGCAAATAAGAAACCGTATGGCACATTTCGGCGGCAAGCTTTATATGGAATTTGGCGGCAAGCTTTTTGACGATAACCACGCTTCAAGGGTTCTTCCCGGCTTTGCACCCGACAGTAAGCTTCGTATGCTTCTTGAGCTAAAAGACGAAGCTGAAATTGTAATTTCAGTCAGCGCCGCCGCTATAGAGGCAAAAAAGCGCCGCGGCGACCTCAACATCACTTATGATATGGAAGTTCTTCGCCTTATTGACCTTTTCAGAAGCGTCGGTCTTTATGTCGGATCGGTTTGCATCACCCAGTATAATCATCAGGACTCCGCAGACGCATTCAAGTCAAAATTACAAAGTCTTGGTATGAATGTGTTTACCCACTATAAAATTGAAGGTTATCCGTCAAATGTCGAAAAAATTGTTTCCGACAACGGTTACGGTAAGAACGAATATATTAAAACAACGCGCCGTCTGGTTGTTGTGACCGCACCGGGTCCGGGCAGCGGAAAAATGGCAACCTGTCTTTCTCAGCTTTATCACGAAAACAAAAGGGGTATTGACGCAGGTTATGCAAAATTTGAAACCTTCCCTATCTGGAATCTTCCCCTCGGTCACGCCGTTAACCTTGCATATGAGGCCGCAACAGCCGACCTTAATGATGTCAATATGATAGACCCGTTTCATTTTGACGCATACGGTAAAGTTGCCGTAAACTATAACCGGGATATTGAAATTTTCCCCGTTCTTAATACAATCTTTGAAAGAATATACGGCTCGTCACCTTATAAATCACCTACTGATATGGGTGTAAATATGGCAGGCAAATGTATTTTTGATGATGAAGCCGTTTCCGATGCCTCCCGTCAGGAAATAATAAGAAGATATTTTATTGCCCTTTGCGACCGCAGAAAGGGCAGAGATACCGAGAAGGAAATTGCAAAGATCGAACTTCTTATGAATAAAGCCGGCGTAAGCGTAAAAGACAGAAAAGTCTGTCTCAGAGCGTCTGAAGCTGCAAAAGAAACCAATGCTCCTGCCGCAGCGATTGAACTTCGCGACGGAACAATACTCACGGGTAAAACCAAAAATCTTCTCGGCGCAACCTCGGCAATTATTCTCAATGCGCTGAAAAATCTTGCAGGTATTGATGACGATGTAACTCTTCTTCCGTCAAGCCTTATTGAACCGGTACAGTCGCTCAAGGTCAACTATTTTGGAAGCACAAATCCGAGACTTCATGTTGACGAGGTTTTGATTGCTCTTTCGGTCAACGCCGCCCAAAACGAAAACGCCGCAAAAGCTCTTGCACAGCTTCCGAAGCTAAGAGGCTGTGAGGCACATTGTTCGGTTATACTTTCTGAACGTGACAGTATGGTGTTTAGAAAGCTCGGAGTCAATATGACAACCGAACCGGACTATGAAAATGATAATCTTTACCACATCTAAGGGCTTTTAGGGAAGCTCTGATTAAATCTAACGCTCACACGCATGGCGGCGGACATCGTCCGCAGGCACGCATGGCGTGCGGCAGTTACGCGGGTTGGATTTATGTAAGCCTTT
>CANQLQ010000192.1 GCA_947624755.1 uncultured Clostridia bacterium
GACTACTTAATTATATGAACCTTCTGTTGTACAAGTAGAGTCAACTTTGTCTTCTTCGACAGGATCGCCCGGTGTATGGGCTTTCTTTGGAATAGTTACCTCTTTTTTTGAAATTACTGTACCACAGGCCGTACATCTGACTACTAAATCATATGAACCCAATTCCGTACAGGTTGCTTCTTTTCTATTTTCTTCTTGTTCTTCGCCGGGTGTATGGTCAATCATATCAATAGTTTTCTTTTCTTTTTTAATTACTTCGCCGCAGACCTTACATTTGGTTACCAATTCATATGAACCCGGTGTCGTACAAGTTGCTTCGATTCTGTTTTCTATGACAGGTTCATCAGGTGTATGTTCTTTCTTTTCGATTGTTATCTTTTCACTTTCAATTACTTGACCGCAGACCGTACATCTTACTACTTTATTATATGAACCTGTTGCCGTGCAAGATGAGTCAACAAAGTCTTCTGTGGTCGGCTCTCCTCGTGTATGATCTTTCTTTTCGACCGTTTTCGGTTCACTCGAGTGCAATTCGCCGCAGACCGTACATCTTACTACTTCATCATATGAACCTGTTGCTGAACAAGATGAGTCAACAAAGTTTTCTGTGGTCGGCTGTCCCCATGTATGTTCTTTCTTGGGAATAGTTACCGTCGTTCTTGAAATGTCTTCACCGCAGACCTTACATTTGGTTACCAGTTCATATGAACCCTCTTTTGTACAGGTAGCTTCGATTCTATTTTCTTCGACAGGTTCATCAGGTGTGTGTATACCCGTTGCAGGAATATCTTCTGTCCTTGTATGATCTTTATCATTTTGACAGGTATAGGTTTTTACACCTTTATCAACGCAGGTAGCTTCTTTTGTTACTACACCATTGTCCCAACTGTGACCTAAAGCCTGTGTGTCGTGAGTTGTCTTTGTATATCCGCAATTGTATGAACACTCATAGTTTTCGGTTGACTGTTCTAAACAAGTTGCAGGAGTTGAGTTTTTAAGTACAAGATTGTGATTTGATTCTTCTGAATGAACAAGTGCAGTCTTTGCATTCTGCGCAGCAGTTAACAGGTTTGCACCGTTGGTTGTTGTGTCGGTGTTATCGTTGAGCCACTCTTCAAGGTTTAGAAGTGCTGTGCGCATATTGTTCCAGCTATCTTGAGTAAAGCAGGAAACTTTAAGACTTTTAAGTTGATTTACAAGCTCATTGTAGCCGTTACGCTGTGCCGTTCTGTCGGAAACATAAAGGTTGATGATTGTTGTAATATTGAGCGTTCCTTCGCAAGGGTCATTGTTTTTATTTTTATACCCAATAGTATAAGTTGCAGAGGTAGTACCGGTTCTCGGAGTACCCGTAAGGGTAACATAACCGGAGGTCTGACCTTTAACATTAATACCGCTGTTTATTCCTGAATCCATGGAAACCGAATTAATTGTGCTGCTGCCGCTTGCAGAGTGCGAGCTTCCAGCATAAGCGGCGTTTGTATCGTCCGGATTGCCGGAAAAATATATGCTGCTTACATATAGTCTAATTGAATAATTGTTCGGATTCGTTGTGCTGTAATTGACGCCGAAATTATCATTAGAAGAAAGGTCAAGATAATATCTTGCAACCGGAGAAGATACACTCATTGTTTTTGCCGAACGATTCTTATATGTGTAGCCAACAAAATAACCGGCCTTCTTGTCGAACGAAGCTACTTCATTAGTCATAGTATCCATTTTAACAGTTGAATCGTCTTCCCATGAATCCATGCCAGAATTGTATGAATACATTGAACCATAGTTTTCGTTTACTTCATTAGTTGTTCCTAAGTGATTATTATAATCGGAAAGAGTATAAGAGCCCTTTCTTCCCAATGTACCATAAGAACCATAAGCGAGAACTTCAAAAGGAACCGGGTATCTATATGCAAAAGCTGGTTGACACCATGCGAAAAGGGTTGAAAGAGTATGCTCCGCAACAGGGTTAATTTTAACCGGGCGCTTATGATATTCAAAAGTTCCGTCGTTAAAAATAAATTTAAGCGTAACTGTTGAATTTGAATTGTCTCTAACTGTCCCATAGCCTCCGCCAAGGTCACCGGTAAGAACAGTATAACTTCTTCCGTCATACCATGATGAAGTAATATTTTTAGTTGTAAGGGTGGCACCTGTATCCTCCACAACAATTGAAGAAATTGTTTTTGAGGATGATACGGTTGTATAAAGTTCACCTTGATAGCTACAGTCTGCTACTTGTGAACCGTAGGTCATATAGTCATACTGATGTTTGTCGGTGATACTGTTGTGAACAACACCTGTATATTCACCGTGAACATAAACGATAGGCCCAAGTGAAACATTGCCAAAAACTTCATCATTAAAGTTTAATGAGTCTGCTTTTATGGTGAGAGTTTGTTTGTTTGGATCAACAGTTGTGTCACTCCAGCCGCCTTCATTACCGGTACCACCGGCTTCATCTTTTACTATAATAATATAAATTGTTTTTGTACCGGAAGCAACAGCGTTCTTTACTATCTGCGTCATATCAAAGGAATGCTGTTGTGTGTCATTACCGGGAATAGAACCGATTTTGTTTGGACCATCTATACCGCCTTCGCCGTCATTAAAATTACCTGTAATGCCGCATGCCTTTAGCAAAGAATTTCGACCTGTATACCAGCCGCCGGCTGTAAGGCTTATCTGATGTTCGGCACCGCCCAAATAACCGGCACAGGTAGAAGAAGTTGAATAGTAATAACCTGTCGGTCTTATTTCAGTATTATAACTGTCTACAACTGCATTGAGTGTAACACTGGTTATCTCGTCATAGCCTGTCAAATCAGGAAGATCAAAACGAATAATACCCGCAGAGGTATTGTCAGCCTGACAGTCGTTAACGATATTGAAGTTCGAACCATTAAATCTTGAAGAGCCGCCGCCTTTAATCAAACCATAGTCGCTTTTTGAAATTGTTTGGTTATAAACCTGCGCTGCACCTGCATTAATAACAGTCAGCGGTACTGCTGTTACAAGCATAAGCACAGCTAAAAAAAGCGCTAAGATTTTCTTTTGTGTTTTCATCTTTAAACTTACCTCCTAAAAGATTTATAAAATTTATCAACAAATATATTTATGTAATATAAATTCCAAGTAAATATATTTATTTAATACTATAAACTTACCTAAATATCCTTATATATATTGAATTATATCGCACAAAAAATGACATTTCAAGTAATAATTTATAATTAATTTAAAACTATTTATTTTGCCAATAATTAAGGTCGATTTTTGTTAGTTTTAACAATAATAAAATTCTGATTAATGAAATACGGGAAATTAAAATGTAGGGGCGACCACACGGGGTCGCCCCTACGCGAATTATGACAATTTAATTTGTGAGTTCCGGCATTACCTTAAAGAGCTACACCTACAACATAAATTTTATATATGTTCCAAGCTATCTTAAAGATTTTCAAAATATATTGCAGTAATGTTTTAATGAATGAAAGAGTTTCATTTGTGTTGACCTGTTCTTCCGCTTCCTTATAATCATCTTTGATATTGCCTTGTGTGGTATCTTTTTGGATAGCAAAGCGGTCTATAGCTGTCGTGCCGTCGTCCTGAACAACATATGCGTCAAAATAAAGAACTCCGTCCTCAATCTGTATGGCCGCAAACATAGGCGCATCAACCGAGTAGGTCTTTTCCGCTCTCGGGAAGTATTTATCGGTAGCCGATATATCATTTTGGATATATGACTTGACGCCTGCACAGCCTGTTATAACATATGATGTGCCGGTGGGCTGAACCTGTGTCTTGTAAATATTGCCGTCCTTTTCGAGGTATGTCACACCTGTTTCTGCCTTTTGATTGTTTATAAGCGAGGACGTTCTCATATAAACGTGGTCGTGACCCTGGAAAACCATATCAACACCGAGTTTCGGCATAAGCTCGCCAAGCTGGCCGCGAAGAGCGCATACATCATCATCGTCATAGTGTGAACCCTGCGAATAAATAGCCTTATGCAAAGCGACAAACTTCCACTGTGCATCGCTTTCAAGCATATCATTTTCAAGCCATTGTATCTGCTCATCTGTAAGCTTTTCTTCGGCATCGAGGTCGTTTGTATTTATTACCGCTATGTGGACGTTATTATAATCAAACGAATAGTAAACGCCTGTGGTGGTATCCTGCTGCGGCATATTCGGCAAAACAAAGTTATTCGCCGTTGCGTCAGTTCCTTTTCCTTCATGGTTGCCGGAAACAGGCATCATATAGGTATTCATAAGGTTATTGGCACCGCAGTCAAGGGCATACTGCCACTGTTTATTGTTATCGCCGTGGTCAACTATATCGCCGGTATTTATAATAAAGTCAGCATCGGGGTACATATTATACGCCGCGTCAAGCACCTTTGCCCACGCTCTGTTGTACTGTCTTTCGTTTTGCGACTGCGGGTCTGTCATATGGAAGAAGGTGACATTATTG
>CANQLQ010000193.1 GCA_947624755.1 uncultured Clostridia bacterium
GCCGCACCCCTCCGTCACACTGCGTGTGACACCTCCCCTTTCAGGGGAGGCAAGGTTTTTTATCAGTTTGTGTCCGGACTTTCGTTGCTTCATTCATGCTAAAAAGACGTTTCGCGGCAACGAAGATAAATTTCTCATCTATCTATCCCGCGTAACTCTTGCGGGATAGATAGATGAGAAATTTATCTGCGGGCAATGCACACTGGGATATTGTTATTGATATGAACATCAGAATGCAGCCGATTGCTTCTTTTAATGAAGGTACTTGGTGAAGGAAAACCATTCCGGCAAGTACGGCAAATACAGATTCGAGACTCATAATCATTGATGCTATAGTTGGCTGACTCATTTTCTTCTGCCCGATAATCTGTAGGGTGTATGCTACACCGCTTGACATTATACCGGAATAGATAATTGAAATCGCCGCACCTTTTATCAGTTCGATTGATGCCTTTTCAAAAAGCGCCATAGGTACACTTGCAATTATTCCGCAAACCAAAAACTGCATACACGAAAGCTTTATGCCGTCAACCTTCGCAGAAACATAATCAATTACAAGAATGTGTACCGAAAAACCGACCGCACACGCAAGGACATAAAAGTCCGACGGCGCAATTTTATTCTCTTTTACACAAAGAAGATACAGCCCTACAAGCGAAACGGCAACGCAAAACCATATTTTCGGCCGGATTTTCTTTTTGAGGAAAA
Source organism: uncultured Clostridia bacterium (assembly GCA_947624755.1). Taxonomy (GTDB): domain Bacteria; phylum Bacillota; class Clostridia; order Oscillospirales; family Acutalibacteraceae; genus UBA6857. The sequence goes on from CANQLQ010000193.1 coordinate 709, forward strand.
TGCTGAAAATCGGTATTATCAAAATATAAAGAGCGGTGATAAAACCTGCCCTGCCGGGCTCTGTTCCTCTGTCAATACCAATTTGCTGCAAGACCGAAGCAGTACAAAGACATGCGCCGCAGACAAGGCTTCCAAAAGCAAAAAATCTTTTTTCCTCTTTTGTTTCAAGCTTTTTGAATGTTCCTTTTTTCTTTTTAATCTTGTCCGATATGAGGATAATCGGAATAAGAAACGCTAAGGCAAGAAAACTCCTCAGTGCAATAAAGGTGAACGGCTCAATATACTCCGCTCCTTCTGTCTGTGCAACAAATGTGCAGCCCCAGATAAATGCACAAAGAGCAAGCAAAAGTCCTCCGATAAGATTGTTCTTAGTGTTAGTATTCATTTGTTTCTTCCTTCTTATGCAAAAGCAGGGATATATTTTCCGAGAAGTTCAAACACATAACAAAATATCGGGGCAAAGACGAGAGCCGGGAAAAAATTTGCTACCTTGATTTTTGTAATACCGATAAGGTTAAGTCCTAAGGCAAGAATCATAAGCGAACCCACACAGGTAAGCTCTGCAATTGCGGCGTCGTTGAGTATCGGCGCAAGAAGTCCGGAAAGAAGCACAAGCCCGCCTTGAAAGATAAGCACAAACACGCAAGAAAAAACAACACCGATGCCAAGACTTGCCGCAAGCATTGTTGACGAGAAAAAGTCAAGCAGGGACTTTGTGAAAATCATTGAATTGTCGCCTTTAAGCCCCGATTCAAGCGAACCGACAATTGTCATAGCGCCAATACAGAAAAGCAGACTTGCCGTAACAAAGCCTTCGGCAATGCTTACCTTTTCGTCTTTTCTTTTAAACTTGCTTTGAATGAAGTCGCCGACCCGGTTTATGCGTTTGTCAAAATCTATCCAAGTTCCGAAAATTGCGCCGAGTACCATGGAAATAATCGCAACAAGAATATTTTCACCTTTGAGCATACCCGAAACGCCTATACAAACCGTGCAAAGACCAATGCCTATCATAACAGAATCGGTGAACCTTTTTGAAATACCTTTTTTGAATATCAGACCTATTGTACTTCCAAGCAGAACTGTTGCAAAATTAACAAATACGCCAATCATTTAAACATCTCCAACAAGAATTGAAACTAAAACTGCAAAACAGTATAACACACTTAGCTGTTTAAAGCAATAAAATCTATTATAAAAATTGTATATTCAAAAACTACTGCATATTGAATAATTATAACGTCATATGTTGAAAACTATGTTAGTAAAGATAAAAACTTTACAATTTCTTGAAATTATAATTATAAATAATAATTAAAATGTTGAAAACTTTTAGTTTTTAACATTTTCAACAGACTTTTCAACACCCGTAAGTAAATTGCTTTACAGCACGTTTTTATTGTAAAGCAATTTACTTTGCAATAAAAATTACCTGTCATAATGCATAACAGGTGATAAATTGAATTAATATATGAATAATAATCGGACTCTCAAAGATTTTCACAAAGCGTCGCCAGTTCTTCCATCGTCATTTTTTCGGCTCGAATGTTCATGTCAAGTCCGCTCTTTTCAATTGCTGAAGCAACATTGCTTTTTGGGATTCCCATACCGGCGGAAATTGCATTCAGCGCGGTTTTTCTTCTCATGCCGAAAGCGGCTTTGACCATACGGAAAAACTTCTTTTCATCGCTTACAAAGATATCGGGTTCGCTTTTTATATTGAGACGGATTACCGCGCTGTCAACATTCGGCGCAGGCATAAATGAACCTCTTGAAACATCAAAAAGCTTTTTTGCATCTGCAAAATAATTTACGCTTACAGTAATAGCTCCGGCATTTCTCTCTCCGGCCTTTGCGCAAAGGCGGTCGGCAACTTCCTTTTGAATCATAACCGTAATTGCTTCAATCGGAAGTCTGCTTTCAAGAAGCTTCATAATAACGGGCGAAGTTATATAATACGGAAGGTTTGCGCAGACAACCACTTTCATTTTTGAAAACTCTTCTTCAATAAGCTTTTTAAGGTCAAGCTTCATAATGTCATCGTTTATGATTTTCACGTTATCAAACTCAGCGAGCGTTTCACCAAGAACCTTAGGCAGTCTTTCGTCGATTTCAATTGAAACAACTTTTTTTGCCCTGAGTGCAAGCTCCTTTGTCAAAACGCCGATTCCGGGTCCGACTTCAAGAACGCCCGTCTCTTCGTCAGCGCCGCACATTTCCGCCATTTTCGGACAGACGGACGGATTGACAAGAAAGTTCTGACCGAGAGCTTTTGAAAAAGTGAAACCGTTTCTTGAAAGTACTTCTTTAATAACGGAAATGTCAGATAAATTTGCCATATATAATCCTCCGGGGATGAAAAAAGTATTGCAATTTTCCCTTTTTGTTGTATAATTAAGGAGCAAGAATTTACAATTAATATTATAATGGAGGATGAAGTTTATGTCAATTCTCGTTACAGGCGGTGCAGGATATATCGGTTCACATACCTGCATTGAACTTATGAATGCAGGTTATAACGTTGTTGTTGTTGACAACCTTTACAACAGCAAAAAGGAATCGCTTAACCGCATTGCCGAGCTTGCAGGAAAAGAATTTGCATTTTACAAATGTGATATCAGAGATGCAGAAGGTCTTGACAAAATCTTTAAACAGGAAAAAATTGATGCCGTAATTCACTTCGCAGGTCTTAAAGCGGTCGGTGAATCCTGTGCAAAGCCGCTTGAATATTATGATAACAACGTCAACGGTACTCTCGTTCTTACAAGTGTTATGCGTAAAAACGGCTGCAAAAAAATCGTTTTCAGCTCTTCGGCAACCGTTTACGGAATGAACAATGTTTCGCCCCTCAAGGAAACAATGCAGACCGGCGGCACAACCAATCCATACGGCACAACCAAATACATGATAGAAATTATTCTTTCCGATCTTTTCAAAGCGGATAAAGAATGGTCAGTAAGCCTGCTTCGTTATTTTAATCCGATAGGCGCTCACAAAAGCGGAAGAATAGGTGAAGATCCGAACGGTATACCTAACAACCTTATGCCTTATATTTCACAAGTTGCAATCGGAAAGCTTCCCTTCCTTTCTGTTTTCGGCGATGATTATGACACTCACGACGGAACAGGAGTTCGTGACTATATCCATGTCGTTGACCTCGCCCTCGGCCATGTGAAGGCGGTCAAGAAGGTTCTCTCTCAAAGCGGACTTGATATTTACAACCTCGGCACGGGCGTTGGTTACAGCGTTCTTGACGTTGTCCACGCTTTTGAAAAGGCAAGCGGTGTAAAGATAAATTATAAAATTGTTCCACGCCGCCCGGGCGATTTAGCAACCTGTTATTCAGACCCGACAAAGGCTTTTGAAGAGCTTGGCTGGAAGGCTGAAAGAGGAATTGAAGAAATGTGTGCCGATTCATGGCGCTGGCAAAGTAATAACCCAAACGGCTATGAGACTTGATATCGGATAGTTTGAAGCGGATTGCAATTTTTGTAATCCGCTTATTGTTTTAAAAAAGCCGTTCAAGTTCGCCTATTCAATATTGTTGCAATAAAAAAATATTCGTTCTAAGGAAGCTCTGATTAAATCTAAGGAAGCGCTGATTAATTCAGGGTGTCCTAATTGGCGGCAGGCATCGCCTGCATGAATTACGCGGGATAGAAATTATATTAAATTATAATTTTACTCCGCGAAAACACTTTGTCCATAATTTGAAAGTATCTTTTTATATTCCAAAAATTTGAGGCA
>CANQLQ010000194.1 GCA_947624755.1 uncultured Clostridia bacterium
ATTTTTATCACCGCTTTTATTATACCACAAATACAGTAAAAAGCCCAGCTTTTGCCGGACTTTTTCGACAGGCTGAAAGCAGCATTTTTGTGTATGCTGCTTTTTCTTTTTTAGTTTTTTTAGTTTGGGTAAAAAATCTATATTGTTTATTAACACATTGTTAATAAATTTAGTGTATATTATCAACATAAGGGGTTGTCGGATAACCCAAAAATAAAAAAATGAAAGTTGGTGAAAACTATGTGCGAATTTTTTGATATCATCCTTACAGCTTTTAAAAACTTTGTTGAAGCTATTTTCAATCTCACAAAAAAGAGCGAAGAATAATCCAAATAATCTTAAAGGGGCTGTCGTAAAGGCAGCCTTTTAATTTATGGATTTTTTGTCATGGTTTGTTCAAATTATTGGTTTAGGCGGCCACACGGGATCGCCCACGGGCATCGCCTGCACGAATTACGCGGCGGGCATCACCCGCAGGAGTTACGCGGCGGGCATCGCCCGCAGGAGTTACGCGGGATACAATCATATAAAATTATTATTTTACACCGCGAAAACACTCTATTCCTAATCTGAAAGCATCTTTTTATATTCCTGCCCGTACATTTTCAGTCAATTTCTTTCAAAGATTAATTTTTCTTATTTTTGATATATTCATCAATTGCGTCTGCGGCAGTTTTACCTGCACCCATTGCAAGAATAACCGTAGCTGCGCCTGTTACGGCATCACCGCCGGCATAAATACCTTCCCTTGAGGTAAGACCGTGTTCATCGGTGATTATTCCTCCCCATTTCTGTGTTTCAAGTCCCTTTGTTGTTGACTTGATAAGCGGATTCGGAGAAGTGCCGAGAGCCATAATAACAGCATCAGCCTTAATTTCAAAGGTTTTACCTTCAATTGGAACGGGTCTTGCTCTGCCTGAAGCATCAGGCTCGCTGAGCTTCATAGCTTGGCATACCACACCGTCAACCCAGCCTTCTTCACTGCCCTTTATTTCGATTGGCGAGGAAAGAAACTTAAATACAATTCCTTCTTCCTTCGCGTGTTCAATTTCTTCTTTTCTTGCAGGAAGTTCATTTTCAGTTCTGCGGTAAACTATAGTTACGTTTCCTCCGAGCCTTCTTGCACATCTTGCGGCATCCATTGCAACATTGCCGCCGCCGACAACAACAACCTCTTTAGCGCGAAATATCGGTGTACTGCTGTCGTCTCTGTAGGCTTTCATAAGGTTGATTCTTGTCAGAAATTCGTTTGCCGAATAAACACCCTTGAGGTTTTCGCCGGGAATATTCATAAATTTGGGAAGTCCTGCGCCCGAACCGATGAATACCGATTCATAGCCGTATTCGTCCATAAGCTCATCAATTGAAAGAGTTTTGCCGACAACAACATTTGTTTGGAAATCAACACCGAGAGCTTTAAGACCGTCAATTTCTTTTTGAACGATTGATTTTGGAAGTCTAAATTCGGGAATACCGTAAACAAGAACACCGCCGGCAAGGTGAAGCGCTTCAAATACGGTTACTTTATAGCCTTTTTTGGCAAGGTCGCCCGCACAGGAAAGACCCGAAGGGCCTGAACCGATAACGGCTACCTTGTGACCGTTGCTTGCGGGCTTTTGCGCTTCTTTGACATTTTGTGCGTTGTGGCGGTCGGCAACAAATCTTTCAAGTCTGCCGATTGCAACGGGTTCGCCTTTAACGCCTCTTACGCATTTGCTTTCGCACTGGCTTTCCTGAGGGCAGACTCTGCCGCAGACAGCGGGTAGACTTGATGAACGTGAAATAATATTATATGCTTCTTCAAAATCGCCTTCGGCAACTTTTGCAATAAATTCGGGAATATAAATTTTAACCGGACAACCCCCCATACAAGGTTTATTCTTACAGTTAAGACAGCGTTTTGCTTCGTCAATCGCCTGTTCTTCGGTGTAGCCGAGAGCAACCTCGCAATAGTTTTTTCTTCTTTTCTGCGGGTCTTGTGTCGGCATAGGATTCTTTTTAAGCGACATATTAGGCATTACTGAACATCCTCCTTTTTGAAAAGATTGCAAGTTTCTTCATAAGACTTGCGCTCAAACGTCTTGTAGGTTGTACTTCTTGCCATAGCTTCGTCAAAGTCAATTTGGTGACCGTCAAAATCAGGACCGTCAACACAGGCAAATACTGTTTTTCCGCCAACCGTAAGACGGCAGCCGCCGCACATTCCCGTTCCGTCTATCATAATAGGGTTCATTGAAGCAATTGTTTTTACTTCATAAGCTTTTGTTGTCTTGCAGACAAATTTCATCATAATAAGCGGACCTATGGTGATAACTGCGTCGTAATTTTTATCTTCTTCAAGAAGTCTTTGAAGCGGAACGGTAACAACATTCTTTTCGCCTGCCGAACCGTCATCTGTTGTAAGAATGAATTTATCCGAAACAGCCTTAAATTCATCTTCAAGAATGACAAGGTCTTTTGTTCTGAAACCTGCTATTGTGTGAACTTCACAGCCGAGGTTATGAAGCTTCTTCGCAATAGGATATGCGATCGCACAGCCAACACCGCCGCCGACAACAGCGACCTTTTTCATACCTTCGGTTTCAGTCGGCTTTCCGAGAGGACCGACAAAATCGCAAAGGCAGTCGCCTTCATTTTTATGGTTAAGCTTTTCGGTGGTTGCGCCGACAATTTGAAAAATAATTGTAACGCTTCCTTTTTCTCTGTCGTAATCTGCAATTGTAAGCGGTATACGCTCGCCGTTTTTATCTGTACGAAGAATGATGAACTGTCCGGGTTCAGCTTTTTTTGCAACAAGCGGAGCGTTAATCTCCATAAGAGTTACGGTAGGGTTGAGTTGCTTTTTTTTGAGAATCTCAAACATGTATCTTCCTTCTTTCTAAAATTCAAAATATTATCAAAGTATAAAAATAAAATCACATTAAAAATGTAATTATCTGATTTTATTTTTGAGATTATTACATACGTGCAAGGCGGTATTTGTCGCCGATGCGCTATGTAACAATGTTCTGAGAAGTGTTCAAAATCTTTGATCTTGCCAACACTTCGTGAGGTTATAATAACATAATAATTAATGATCCGACAAATATCCCGATCGAAGTGAATTATATCATTATATTAACAAGTTGTAAAGTGTTTTTATTGATATACCTCTATCTTCCAAACGATATATCAAAAGCATTAAAGAGATCTAAATTTAGTAAATTGCCGATTAATTCAGGGTGTCCTAATCTACCGTCAGGGAGGGTTGCTTGTATTAATCAGCGATTCCTTAGTAATAATACGGTATAATATTTAAAGAAAACGTAAATTCGGATTTAAAACTTTCGTTACCGAAAAAACGTACAAACATTGAAGAGTCGGGATAATAAGAAAACTGTTGATTTTTAAGTATTTTGTTTTTAACATAAATTAAGGAAACTCTGATTAAATTACGCTTAAAGCTTAATCAGAGCTTCCTTAAAAAATAGATTTTTTGAGCTAATCATAGGTAAAAATAAAATTGTTTTTGGGCTGTCTCATATGGCCGCCCTCTACCGATAACAGAAAGGATACAATTGAAACAAACCTTTTTTCAATTCATATGGTGTGTGTTATGCAAATAGGTGTTTCCTCTTCGTGCTTTTATCCGCTTGAAACGGAAAAATCTCTTATAAAGCTCGGTGAGCTTGGGGTGAAAAAAGCGGAGATATTTGTTAATTCTTCCTCAGAGCTTCAGAAGAGTTTTATAAGTGAAATTTGCAAAATAAAGGATTTTTACTCAATTGACATCCTGTCCTTTCACCCGTTTACGTCTTTTGGGGAAGGCTTTTATATCTTTTCCGAATATTACCGAAGATTTTTGGACAGTCTTGAAATGTATAAACCAATGTTTGAAGCGGCTAAGACTTTGGGCGCAGAAATTTTTGTTCTTCACGGCGCAAAAAATATAAGGGAAATTTCAGACGAAGAATATGCCGAAAGGTTTTTGCGCTTTTGTAATACTGCGAAAGACTTCGGTATAACCGTCGCACACGAAAATGTAGTTGACTATGTCGGTCAGACACCGCAGTTTATGAAATATCTTCAAAACCGGCTCGGAGAAAATTTCAAAATGGTACTTGACATAAAGCAGGCAAGACGTGCAAAACAAGACCCTTATGAATTTATTGAAGCGGTCGGCGAAAGTATAGTTCATCTTCACCTTAGCGATTTTACCGACGACGAAGACTGTAAGCCGCCTTTTGAAAACGGAAAATTTGACTTTCAAAAGCTCTTTGAAAAAATGAACGGTATCGGCTACAAAGGAAACGCAGTTATCGAGGTCTATCGGCACAACTTCAAAGAAGCCGCCGAGCTTGGAGACGCTATGCATTATCTTCAGAATTTACTAAGGAAGCACTGATTAGCGGACATCGCCCGCGGGC
>CANQLQ010000195.1 GCA_947624755.1 uncultured Clostridia bacterium
ATTCCTGCCTCCTCCTGAACGCTGTGCACGACACCGTTGCCGTAAACGCCGAGAACGTCCGCGATGCTCGTAACATTATTAAGCGCGGCGGCATTGACATCAACAACGGAAATATCATGTCCCTCCGCCGCAAGCTGTTCCGTAAGGGTTGAGCCTACTTTCCCTGCTCCGACTATTATTATATTCATCTTTTGACCTCTGCCTTCCGACAAATTGTTATCTCAAGTCACAAAGGCTTCTTACATCTGTGACAAATTCCCTTATAATGATATATTTTAACATATCGTTGTAAAAAATTCCATACATTTTTTAAACAAATTTAAAGTTTGGATTTTCCGGCGTAAAAAATATGCGGTGATTTTTGGTTTAATTGCCGAAAAATTTATGATTTATTGCTTTTTGACGTTTAAAATTGTATTATACTTTAATATAGATATTTTTAAGGGAGATTTTTATTATGAACAGTCCATCTCAAAATTTCATCAAAACTTTCAAAATAAAAACCGATGCAAAAACGGACATAAATTTTACTTTTATTAAAGGAAATTTTCGCTTTTCCGTTCTTACATCAAAGCTTCTTCGAGTCGAAAAAGCGAAAGACAAAAACTTTACCGATGAACCTACTCAGGCTGTTCTTTTCAGAAATTTTGCAAAGCCCGTATTTAAAGTATACGAAAAAGGAAATCTCGTTATAATTTCAACAGCCGACACTGTTTTTACATATGACACAAAAGAAGAAAAAATGCAGAATATTACCCTTCGCGGCGGCAAAGTTGTAACCGATTTTACAAAGGGCAACCTAAAAGGCACATACAGAACTCTCGATATGACCAACGGTTCAATACCCCTTGGAAATGGCGTTATCAGCCGCAGCGGCGTCAGCGTCATTGACGACAGCAAAACCGTTATAATTAATTTTGACGGCACAATGAAAGAAAGACCGAAGTGCAAAGACGAATACTATTTTGCCTATGCAAACGATTACAGAGCCTGCCTTTCGGATTTTTATAAGCTTTGCGGTGAAGTACCGCTTGTGCCGAGATATTGCCTTGGCAACTGGTGGAGCAGATACAAGGCTTATTCGCAAAAAGAGTATCTTGACCTTATGAATAATTTTATAGACAAGGAAATTCCGATTACCGTTGCCACTATTGATATGGACTGGCATTGGGTAAATGTTGTTGAACGCTTCGGTAAAGAAGATGCAAAATACCGCAACCAAACTTCAAGGCTTCGTTTGCCGTATGAGCTTTTTCAAAATCAAGGCTGGACGGGCTACAGCTGGAACACCGAGCTTTTCCCCGATTACAAAGCAATGCTCACCGAGCTTAAGAACAAGGGCTTTAAAGTTACCGTTAACTTGCACCCGGCGCAGGGGGTAAGGCCGTTTGAGGATATGTATGACGAAATGGCAAAAGCTATGAATATAGATCCAAAGACGAAAAAACACATCAAATTCGATATTACAGACCCGAAATATATTGAAGCTTATTTTGATATTCTTCACAGACCGTATGAAAAAGACGGCGTTGATTTTTGGTGGATAGACTGGCAGCAGGAAAGATTTACAAATATCAAAGGTCTTGACCCTCTTTGGGCCTTAAATCACTACCACACCCTCGCATTCAGCGGAGAAAACAGGCGTCCGCTTATCCTTTCGCGCTTTGCCGAAGTTGGCTCTCACCGCTATCCTTTAGGTTTTTCGGGCGACACCGTTATAAGCTGGAAAAGTCTTGACTTTCAGCCGTATTTCACAATAACCGCCGCAAACATAGGCTATACTTGGTGGAGTCACGATATAGGCGGTCATCAGCTCGGAAAACGTGACGATGAGCTTTATGCGCGCTGGGTGCAGTTCGGTCAGTATAGTCCTATTATGCGCTTGCATTCCACCAACGATGAGTTTATGGGCAAAGAGCCGTGGAAATACAGCTTCGGCGCATCGGCGGCGGCAACAAACGCCCTTCGTGAAAGACACACAATGATTCCGTACATCTATTCAATGAACAGGCGTACCCACAAAGACGGTATTGCTCTTTGCGAACCGATGTATTATCTATATCCCGAAAAAGAAGAAGCATATAAGGCCAAAAACCAATATTTCTTCGGCAGTGAGCTTATGGTAGTCCCCGTCACATCCGCTTTGGACAAGCGCACTAATCTTGCCGCCACAAAGGTATGGCTCCCAAAAGGCAGATGGACAGATATTTACAACGGAAACATTTATCAGGGTGAAAAATGGGTCACAATGTACCGCGGCCTTGAAAGCCTGCCCGTCCTTGCAAAGGAAGGCGCAATTCTTCCCCTTTCAAAAAATGACAGGACGAACGACTGTTCAAATCCGAAAGAGCTTAAAGTCAGAATTTGGCGGGGCTGCAACAGCTTTGAGCTTTATGAAGATGACGGTGAAACCATGAATTTCGAGAAAGGCGCATTTGCCGTTACAAAAATGACTGTTAAAGAAAACGGAAATTGCACAAGCTTTTCAATTAGCAAAGCCAAAGGCGATACAACGGTTATACCTCAAAAAAGGACATATACTCTTGTTTTTGAAGATATTGCAGAAGCAAAAGAGACAGCAATAAATACCGAAAATTTCAAGATTGAAAAGAAAATAGGCAAAACTATTATTACGATTTTCGATGTCGAACCAACCGAAGAAGTTACGGTTGAAATGAAAAATGTCACAGTCAGACAAAACCGTGACAAAAAAGAATATATTATTGAGCTTCTTTCAAAATATCAGCTTCACACTCTTTTCAAGCAGTCCACGCTTGGCGGCTTTATCAAAGATATTACAAAACCGTTCCCACTAAAAGAAGAAGCTTTCAAAGGACCTATTGATGAGGTATTTGAGCTTAAATAATATTTTACTCACTGCAAAATGAAAAGTTTTTAACTTTATAGCAAAAGTAGTTTCGCAGCGTAACAGTAAAAACTTTTATGGTTTTACAAATCAAATATCCTATTTGTAAATAAAGAAGTGAAATAAATGCTTAAAATTATGTTTGTTTGTACCGGAAATACCTGCCGCAGTCCAATGGCCGAATACCTTTTTAGAGCAAAGGCAGAAAAACTCGGCTTACCCGTTGAAGCTTCAAGCGCAGGACTTTTCGCCTTTTCCGGTGATACCGCAAACGAAAACGCTGTAAAGGCAATGGCTCTAATGGGCATTGACCTAAGCGCCCACAGAACAAGAAAGCTTACCTATTATCAAGCAGAGCAAAGCGATATAATAGTTTGTATGAGCGAATCGCACAAAGCGGCTCTTTCTGAATTTTCAGATAAATGTATCGTTCCGTCCGGTGAAATTGCCGACCCGTATGGCGGAGATATCGAAGTCTACACTCAATGCCTCTGCCGGCTTGAAAAGTTTATTGATGAGCTTATTGAAAAACTTAAAAAGCCTAAAATTGAACCAATGACCAAAAACGATATTGCTGAAATTGCCGAAATTGAAAGACTTTGTTTTTCTTCTCCATGGAGCGAAAATGCACTTTCGGAAGAACTTTCAAATGAAAATGCATTTTTCTTTTGCGCAAAGCTTTTTGGTGAGGTTTGCGGTTACATCGGCACAAATATTATTCTGGATGAATGTTATATTGCAAATATTGCAGTAAAACCGCAGCAAAGAAGAAAGGGTATCGCATCGCTTCTTATCGAGAAAGCAACCGATCTTGCAAAAGAAAAAGACTGCTCTTTTATTTCCCTTGAAGTCAGAAAAAGCAATACCGCCGCAATAGCACTATATGAAAAATTCGGTTTTTCGGTCTGCGGCGAAAGGAAAAATTTTTATACCGACCCCGACGAAAACGGACTAATAATGACAAAATTTTTCAAGCAAAACACATTATGAAAGGAAGCGGCGAAAACCGCGAACAATAAAAATGAAAATACTCGCAATTGAATCATCTTGTGACGAAACGGCTGCCGCCGTTGTTGAAAACGGAAGAAAGGTTCTTTCAAACAAAATCGCATCGCAGGTTGAAGAGCATAAAATATACGGCGGAGTTGTTCCAGAAATTGCATCGAGAAGGCACGCAGAAGCAATTTCATTAATTGTTGACGCTGCCCTCAAAGAAGCGAAGCTTACGCTTGATGACATCGACGCTGTCGCCGTAACTTATGCTCCCGGTCTTATCGGCGCGCTGCTTGTCGGCGTAAACTATGCAAAGGCTCTTGCCTATTCAAAAAATCTTCCGCTTATACCCGTACATCACCTTCGCTCGCATATTGCGGCAAACTACCTTACAACCGCCGGGCTTGAACCGCCTTTCTTCTGTCTTGTTGTCAGCGGCGGACACAGCCATATAGTAGAAGTAAAGGACTATACCGATTTTAAAATTATCGGCCGAACCCGTGACGATGCCGCAGGTGAAGCGCTTGACAAAGCGGCA
>CANQLQ010000196.1 GCA_947624755.1 uncultured Clostridia bacterium
CCCTACGCGTACAGTGGTGTTAGTATCAAGACTTATATACATCTTTCCTGTGTAACCGCCGTGGACGATGCCCACTGAATAAAACTTTTACAGTTAATAACGCAAGTCGTTTCGCGGTATAAGAGTAAAAGCCTGTATAAACTACTCCGTGTAACTCATGCGGACGATGTCCGCCACGCCATGCCTGCCTTGCCAATTAGGATAACCTGAATTAATCAGCGACTTCTTAATTGCGAATGCGAAAAGTTGTGAAAAAAATACAAGCTATAAATTAAGAAAAAACAACCATTCAGGGGCTGCCTTAGTGCGGCAGCCCCGTAAATATTTTCCCGAAAAAACTTTTATCTCGACTTTATCTGGTTATAAACTATATGGCCGACTGCCCGTACCCCTCTTGTGATATATTTCCCAAGATTTCCTGCAAAGCCCGTAAGAATTGGATTTCTAAGCTTGCTTTCGTCAATTCCGTCTGCCTTTATTTCCTTGAAGGTAACATTGTCCTCATAAAAACCGCCTACAATATAACCGTCAGGGGCGCTTACAACCGCACCGTCGGAAAAGGCAACCATCTCTTTAAGCTTTTCGCCTTTCGGTTCGGCCCCCTCAAATCCGAAAAATGCCATAAGAGCTGTTTCGTGGTTTCCGTTATATGCCGGAGCAATTGACTTGCTCTGCGGAGTTACAAGGGTATAGGTTGCAAAAATCTGTCCCTTTGATCTGCTCCAATGATGACGCTGTTTGCCGTAATATGTGCCGAACAAGTTCATATGAACCGTTCCGTCCCCGTCAAGCCTCATTGGACAATGCGCCATTGAGCCGAGTACCTGTCTTGCGTTTGCAACCGCAAGTCCGGTTTTGCCGTTGGTAAGACCGACAAAGCCGCCCGTAAGCTGATGATTGAATGAAGCAAGGCTTTTGTTGAGCGGATCCGATTCTTCAAAGGATTTTACTCTGAAAGAAGAAACATCGTCCATAAAGTTGCGCTTTACAACAGAAAGGTCGCCGCTCAATTTCGGCGTAACTTCAAATGCACAAGCCTCTTCCCATCTCATATCGCTGAATCTTCCGAGTGATGAATTTTCGGTTGAAATTGAAGTAAGCTCCGGTGTGTACGGATATTTTACATCGGTTCTGACATAGTCGGCGCTTGAAAAAGGAATCGTGAAAAAGTCAAATATGTATTCGCCCTTTTGAGTCTGCCCGGGAAGATTTATCTGTCCCGAAATTCTGACACCTTTTACGCCTTCCGAGCAGTCAAGAGCGCATATATTGGTTTTTTCAAAGTTATATTTTTTGCCGCCGTAAGTAAGAAAGCTTGAAAGAAAGTCTTTTTCACCGGCTTTTTCTCCGCCGACAAGCACTCTTTCAATTTTTCCGTCAACATTGAACCGTATTGACAGGTCTTTTGTTTCAAAATTAAGGGTAAAAGAGCCTTCTTTCTTTTCGCCGACCGTTACATCTACTGTATACTTCGGCTTGACCTTTTTAAATTTAAGAAAAGCGTAAACGCTTGTGTTGTCGCCGTTCATCGGAACAACAGCATAATCTTCGAGATCCGTACCTTTTATTTTAAGCTGCGAAACCGATTCGAGCTTTTCGCTGACCTTGAGCTGAACACATTGAAAATTTGAATTTGATGTGTTAAAAACCGTCAGCATTTTGCCGGTTTTTAATGCTGACTTTTCACTTTTAATAATACTGTATGCTAACTCGTCGGCTTTCTTTTCACGCTGAATGTTAAGCACCGGCGTTGCAAGACCAAAATGAGTTGTTGAAAGAAGAAGAACTCTTTCTTTGAATGAAGGGGAATCAAAGTCGGTTTTTGCGTTGACTTTTGACATCATTCTTGCTCTTTCAACCGCAGTCCAGATTTTCCTGTTATACGGTTTTTCAGCCCATGAAGCATATCCTGTGAAGTTGCCGTCGGCGGTATCTTGGGTAAAATTAATTTCACCTATCGGTTTATGAGTTTTAAGATATTCACCCGGTGTGCTGAAAACAATATACGGCAGGTCTGCAACCTCTTCAACAAGACCGTGAATACCATCTGTGTTGGCTATTTTATGACCGACAAGCGGTAAGTTCATACTTTCCCAGAAAATCGAATCGGCGTCCATATTGATAAAAATGAAAAGGTCGTTTTTGATTTCTCCTTTTTCCTGCTTTTTATGAAGCTCTTTTACAAGGGCGCGAAGGCAGCCTGCATCACAGACGTCGGAGTTATTGTAAGTCGGAAGTATCGTCATGCTTTCGCCTTTATATGTATAGGTCAAAGGGTTGAAAGCAAGCTCATCGGGAAGCTTCGGAACTATAGTTCTGAACGCGTCAAACGGAACGCACGAATAATAAAGGCAGAGCGCCTTTACTCCAAGCTTATTGTAAAGCTTTACCTGGGAAGGGGTAAACATAACTTCCTGGGGACGAACGATTTTTTCATAATTCGTGAACATATCCGCAAGGCCGCTTTTTTGCGGATTTGTAACCGCAAGCTCAACAGATGAAATAAATTCTTCTTCGTTCATCGCCCCGAGCGCGCCGTTGCTGTAGCCCATAATAATTTGTTCGTCACCGTATTTTTCGGTACGCTCTTTCATTTTTTTAATAATTTCGGGGGCATACCTCGGAAGGATTTGTTCAAGTGAAAAGAAGTTCTCACTGTCCCAAGTTCCTTTAACGTCAACGCCGTTTTTGTTAAAATCGGTCAGCACGTCAAGAATTTTATTGATAATTCTGATATCTGACCCGAAGCCTAAATTATCGTTTGTATCACCGCGATAAGAGTGATAGCAGTTAACGTGAAAACCGTAGGCAATATGAATTTTGTAGTCCATGATAAAATCTCCTTACTGTGCGTTTTTAGGGAATTACTGATTAATACTTAACCTGTTTATTCTCACCGATAAGTCCCGGATATGCTCCTTGTTCGATAAGCTGTTTTCTTTCCGGGTGAGCAAGCACCCATTTGTTTTTTTGCAAAAGAAGCGCTTCTTCACCCTTTGGATTTTCGCTTTTCTTTTCAAGCGGTGTGTTTGTGCCTTTTGGAAGAATTACAATATTTTTAAATCCCTCGTCGGTCACCCTGCACGGCAAAAGGTGAAGCGTTGTTTGAAAAATTTCAATTGCAATGCCTTTCGGAACAAAGAACAGGTTTTCATTTCCGACATGGAATTTGTTATCTTCAATTTCCCATGTATGACCAAGGACAAGCACAAAATCCGTTACGGCAACATTTATTTCACTGCCTTTGTGATATTCAAAGCCGTTGTAAGTTGAATTTCTGCCGCTGCAATAGCCTATTTGAATCGGCATCGAGCCATAGATAACATCACGAATACCGCAGAAAATTTCGTTTTCTTCCATTTCCTTTACAGACGGCACATAAATATTACCGTTTTCGGGTATAGTCGTTTTTTCGTTCATATAACCGATAAGGCACGAGAAGTCAAAACCTTCAACGACCTTGCCGTATGTTTTGAATTTTTCGTCAAACACGCTGTAAATCTTTTTGTTGTTGACTTCATTTAAATGATCAAGCATAAAATTTACTCCCTCGTAAAAGTCAAGGTTACCGCAGACATCAAGCAGGTTCTTTGGCGCATTTTTATGCACAAAGACAGGTATCTTTCCAACCGCAATGAAAGAATTGCAATAGCCGAGAACCTTTATGCCCTTTTTATAGAGTTCGTTTATCTTTTTGTCAAGGTTGGGATAAAGCTCCTTGTCCCGCTGTCAAATCCAAATAAGCTGTTTGCCGACAGCGGAAGTTCTTTGCCCTTCGCAATCCTTAAGGAATCACTGATTAATGCAAGCTACCCTGAATTAATCAGAGCTTCCCTAAAATAAAACGGTGCAATACTGTCGGTTTTGATAATATGAAAAAACGGTAAGCCTGATATAAAACTCGGCAGCTTTTTTCGTAGTTATTCTTCACATATTTTTGGTTTAATTATACTTGAATTTGGTTAGTGTGTCAATAAATAACGGCTCTTGTGTGTGATTATATTGTTGTGTTGCGGTCTGTGCCTTGGGATAAAGTCTGCTGTAAAGGCTGGTTCTTTTCTAAAATTAAAATTGTTTTGGGCGACCACACGGGGTCGCCCCTACGCGTGCTGTGGTGTTAGTATCAAGACTTATATAAATCTTCCCTGTGTAATCGCCATGGTCAATGCCTATTAAATAAATTTAAAGTTAATAACGCAAGTCGTTTCGCGGCGTAATAGTAAAAGCATACATAATCTACTTCGCGTAATTGCCGCACGCCATGCGTGTACCCCTCCGTCACACTGCGTGTGACACCTCCCCTTTCAGGGGAGGCAAAATCGCTTAATCGAAAAATTACGAAAATAGGTTCAGCACCAAGCTGTGCCG
>CANQLQ010000197.1 GCA_947624755.1 uncultured Clostridia bacterium
CGCATAACCTCTGCCGTATTTTGAAGCGTGCATGTACGGGTAGTAAATCGTTTGTGCCCAGGCTTTTCCGCCGTTTTCAGTCATAATCGGCGCAATTACATTGACAAGCTGAGCAAGACAGGCAACCTTAACTCTGTCGCTGTTCCTAAGGAAAGTGATAAGCGAGAGTCCGACAACAAGTGCATCTTCAAAATTATAAATATCCTCAAGAATATGCGGAGCTTCCGACCATTTTTCAAATTTGGCGCCTTTAGAATGGAACCATACATTCCATTCGTCAAATGAAAGATTTACCTGATGCTTCGACTTGCGCTTTCCTTGAATAAAGTCGCAGACGCTGACAATTGTTTTAATATAATTTTCAAGGTCAACAGTTTTGGCAAGAGCATTTGCCGTATCACCGTCACCGTTGTCAAAATATAGATGAAGCGAAACGTAGTCAACATAATCGAAGGCTTGGTCAAGCGCAGTTGCTTCCCAGTCGCCGAAGGTCTTCATTGTACTGTTTGAAGAACCGCAGAGAACGGTTTCTATAGAACCGTCAACCCATTTCATAATTTTTGAAGCTTCGGCGGCAGTCCTGCCGTATTCATAGGCGGTTTTGTGACCCATTTGCCATACCCCGTCCATTTCGTTGCCGAGACACCAAAGCTTTATATTGTGCGGTTTTTCCACTCCGTGAGAGCGGCGAAGGTCAGAATAATATGTACCTTTTTCATGGTTGCAGTATTCAACAAGGTTCCTTGCGTCGTCTATTCCCCTTGTTCCGAGATTTACAGCCATCATACAACTTGTGTCGGCAGCTTCACACCATTTCATAAATTCGTTTGTGCCAAAACGGTTTGACTCGGTTGTCTGCCATGCAAGCTCGAGCCTTCTCGGACGGCTTTCTACCGGTCCTACTCCGTCCTCCCAGTTATAGCCGGAAACAAAGTTGCCGCCGGGATAACGAACTATAGGCACATCTATATCTTTAATAAGCTTGATAACATCTTTGCGAAAGCCGTTTTCGTCAGCATCAGGATGGCCGGGCTCGTAAATTCCGCCGTAAACCGCACGGCCGAGATGTTCGATAAATGAACCAAAGATGCGTTCATCAACCTTTGAAATTTTGTAGTCTTTTGAAATTGTAATCTTTGACTTTTTCATTATCTGTCCTCCGAAAAAAACAAAAAATAAATGCCTGTCAGCGTTATTGATAATCTCATATAAATTAGTCATGGCACGAAAAAAGAAAAGCGCTGATGTCTGATTTTAATTGAGAATAGGCTTTAGTATAGTAACATAAGGGAATATGAATTGCAAGCATAATATTAAACTTTTTATATATTTCCGACAGTATTTCAGCATTTTTTGCGGTTATCAATAATAATTTACTAAGTAAGTGAAATAAAAAAACAACCTGTAGGTGCAACAAGTTGTTTTTCTCAATTTAGAGTTAATGAAGGTTTATTTAATTATCTTTCAACTAAATAATATGCAGGATCTCTTTTTATTCCAAAGAGTGTTCTGAAAAAGCCAAAAAAGCTGTCAAGTAAAGACAAGAGCTCCTCTTTATACTCTGAAATGAGTTTCATCATAATTTCTGTTCGCCCCCAAGTAATTAATTGATAGTTATATATTAATTTATTAATATGAATATTTAGTTAAGAAAAAAATAATAATTTTATAAAATAATTTAACCTATTTATGCAATTAAACTTATATTTCACGTATTTTTTTATATATTTTTTGGTTTTTTTGTAAGGTGTATTAATTTTAAAATAATCTTGCACAAATTTTTACATATAAATTTATCTAAAATCAACATATAACTTTAAAAATTTTCCTTCCAAAGCAGCAAAAAGGTGAGTCGTTGCTCGCCAAGAATAAATTTTAACTTGCTTTTTAAATTTTAAAATTAAAATCCCCACATCGAAAAATGTGGGGATCAATTCATTTTTTAGCAACCTAACAAATGATATTATTTAGTATAAGCGAGGATATCTCCGTGTCTTTCGTACATATCAACACAGCAAACCATTTTTCTGCCAAAGAGGTTGTATATGATGTTAAATAATGTAATCCATGGTCTTGCAAAGATTGTATGACAGATGCAGTTGTGTTCTCCAACATCGCCGCCGGGAACAATATTGTCAAGCTCAAGAGTTATGTTAACCGTAGGAATGAGAGCGTTGCCATCTTTGTCAAAAAGAAGAAAACTTTCAATAGCAAGATCTGTATTTACATCTTTTACATAAAGGGTATCTCCAATAAATTCAATTTTAACTTCCTTAACATTACCGTAACGGGTAATCTGAAGAAGATATGATGAATCATAAGTAAGGCTCAGAACTACCTGACCGTTATCGTCAAGCTTTGTGCCGGCAGCAAATTGACCTGATGAGTTAAGAATCTGAACTGTACCTCTTTCTGCAGGTGTTTCGCCGTCAATATCCATTACGTTGAGCTTGAATCTGTACTGAACAGCCTGTCTGTTGTAGTCTGCTTTAAGTTTGATAACGCCGTCTTTTATATCGTTATAGGTGAATGTAAATCTGTTAAGATTTGCAGTAACGCCGTTTGGAAGCTTCCAGTTGCCCGAGAACTTGTAGATATACTCCTTATCTTTTGCGTCCTTATCAAATTCGTCAGGTACTGAGGTAAGCGGCTCACCGTAATGTACTTTTTCAGCTTCGCCTATTTTATTGTCGTTGTAATCATAAAATTCAACTGTGAAATCTTTCGGAATTGCTTTGAAGCGTTCATAAAGAACACCGCTTGAATAAATCGGAGTCGTTCTTGCGTCAAAAATCGGCAAATCTCTGCCTCTTGTCCAGCCTTCAAACTCATAGGTGAAGAAGGTATCTTCTTCCTTGGTGGGTTCGGGGAATGGATATTGTGCAAAATCACCGTGCAGAACAGCCTGACCTTTAGTTGTCGGAGCGCCGTTCTCTTTTGAGAAGGAAAGTTCATAACGGTCATCTAAAGTAAGTTCGTTTCTTGAAACGCCTGCATATTCAGCATAAACAACTTTGTTTGCATTTACATTCTTTGATGCATCTTCAACAGTTTCAACCGATGAGTTTACAGCACTATCTGTTGTCCAGCCTACAAATTTGAATTTACGGAAATCCTGCGTCTTGGCGCGTACAGGAATTGAGCCGGAGTAAACAGCATCTTCGCCTTTGAGAACATAGGTCTTTTCAAGAGATTTTTCGGTGTATGTTTCAGGAAGGCTTGTTCCGTCTTCCGCAACAAAGTATGTATCTGTAACATATTTATTTACAAATTCAACCGAATAATATTTGTTTTTTTCACCTGTTACAACGTCACATTCATATTCCTCGAAATCGCAGCCGTCATTTTTACAGTTGCGTTTTTTTGCAAAACCGTCATCGTACTGAACATAGTCCCAAGTTGAAAGGTCGTGTCCTGTTGGGGGCTGATGTCTGTCAATTTCAAATATTTCTGCATGGCATACTTCACAGGTATATGTGATTCCGCCGTATTTTACGCAGGTCGGACCTGACTTAACACCGTCTGCTTCGTCATATCTATGCCCTACAGCAGGGACATAGTCATCCTGCTTGACTGAGCCGCATTTGCTGCACACATAAATGGTATAACCTCTTTCGGTACAGTTTGGCTCTACAATAGTTCTTGGTTCCCATACATGTTCACCATCAGGACACGGGTCAACCGCAAATGCTGCAGGAATGGCAACCGAAAGCAACATCATCATTGCCATAACAATCGCAAGCATTTTTTTGCTTGTTTTAAGTAACTTTTTCATCAAAGTTTCCTCCTTAATTTTTACCCCGTAAACGGGAAAATTAATGTAATAGGATAACCACTTCCTATTATCCTCTTATACATTATTTATATTATCCTTTTTTTGTTCAATTGTCAAGCCTTGAAAAAAGAAAAGTCATTAAAAATATTTAAACCGAGCAATAAACCAATAAAAATTACACACATCGGCGGGCATCGCCCTCAGGAGTTACGCGGGTTGGATTGATGTAAACCTTTACCACTTGCCCCACGGCACGGCTTAGTGCTGAACCTATTTTCACATTTTTTCTATTAGGCAATTTTACCTCCCCTGAAAGGGGAGGTGGCACACACAGTGTGACGGAGGGGTGCACGCATGGCGTGCGGCAATTACGCGAGTTGGATTTATGCAAGCTTTTACTCTTATGCCGCGAAACGACTTGCGTTATTAACTATAAAAATTTTAGTCAATGGACATAGTACGCAAAACTTACATGGGGAAGGTTTATGTAAATCTTTGAAACTACTGCCACGCGTAGGGGCGACCCCATGTGGTCGCCCACGGGCATCGCCCGCAGGAGTTACGCGAAACAGATTTATACAGGCT
>CANQLQ010000198.1 GCA_947624755.1 uncultured Clostridia bacterium
TCAAAGTTAAAAATAACGATGGAAACTTTGTAATAGAAGATGTAATTGAAACGCCTTAATGATTTTAAAAGTTTAGTCTTATATGTCTTATATAATTAAGAAAAATCTAAAACAGGCAGTAACTGACGGCGGTTATCAAATGGGCTTCTCGCTGCCGTTCGGAAATATCATTTCTATTTTTTCTCTTTTTGATATTATGTAGGTGAAAATAGTTTTTATTAATGTTGAATAATTTATATTTGTAATGAAAGAGGTGTTTCCGTTGTTTTCCTTTTTTTAATATAAAACATAAAAATTAAGAAGATGGGACTGTTATGAAAAAATTTTTATTGAGTTTATCCGGAATTTTAATTATAATTGCTATTTTTACCGTATGGTTTCTAAATCATGGAAATGATGTTTACAACAGGCACAAAAAATACCGTCAAACATTCGGTATTATACAATTTGAAACCCTTAATCATACCTTATCCGATTCTGATAAAGAAAAAGCCGAACCTATATTTGATTTAGTCAAAAGTGCAATTTTATATTCTGGCAGTAAGGAAGATTGTAAATTTGAAGAACCTCTTGTGAGTTTATGTAGATTCACAGATGATTATAATTACACGAGGAATGAAAGCGATGTAAGCCTTGTAACCTACAAGCAAATAAACAAAGTTGGCTATTTATGGATAAAATACACGAGAGAATGTTTCGATGCAAATGGTGAAAACGTAAACGGTGCATGGGACATATTGTGTCTTATCAAAGTTAAAAATAACGATGGAAACTTTGTAATAGAAGATGTAATTGAAACGCCTTAATGATTTTAAAAGTTTAGTTTTATATGTCTTATATAATTAAGAAAAATCTAAAACAGGCAGTAAATGACGGCGGTTATCAAATGGGCTTCTCGCTTAGACAATATTTCGCAGCCTGCTGTCTGCGATGAGGGCGCCGCCGCATTTTGAAAAAAGCGGACGAAAACTTTTATCGCAAAACAGTTTATCTACAGACCGGCACAGCCGTTTTGGGCGGCTGTGTTTTTTTGGAATATTTATAACTCTATATACTTTTTCAATTTTAAGGAAGCGCTGATTAAATCGAACGTGCATATTGCGCCGCCGAATTTTTCGTCAGATTGTCAAAAGCGACGCAGGAATACTGACGTATTTCAAGGAGCTTTTGGCAAAAATGACGGAAAATATCGGTGCAAGATGCGCGTTCAGCCGGCAGGCGTGATTTATTCAGCGGTTCCTTAATTTGATATGGGCATTTTCACATAAAGTTTCAGTATTTTAAAAAATTTATTATTTATATTGCATAAATTATTTTTTTGATGTATAATGTTAGAGAAGGGAAAACTGCTTGATTAAAAGGCGAGATACGCCGAATACGAAGAAAACATTTTAAGCAGTGTGCGGTTATGAATAAAGAAAAAATTATCGGTTTTGTAAAAGAAGCCCCGGCTTATGTCAAATCACATTGGAAAACTCCGGGCAAAGGGGAGCATCTTTCCCTTTCTGAAATGTGTGCGTATATGTTTACTCAGGCCGGATCATATGTTTTTATGACGTTTGCGTCAATTATGAACTTCAGCGGTACATATTTCACCGGCTCAATTATGGGAATTGCAAACGTAGATTTTGCAACCATTGCCATTATCACAAACATTATTTCCTACATTCTTATTTTCCTTAACCCAATCGGAACGCTTATTTATGAAAACCACGGTAAACTTAACCGCAAAATGAAAATTTTTGCCTCGGTTTCCTATTCTGCCCAGATAGTCATAGGCATAGCCTGTTATTTTATTCCGTCAACGGCTTTTGAGTTTATCATAAAAGGTATGCCTCAGCTTATCGGCAACAACCTTCTTGTTTCCGGCATAACAAACTTTTGGAACTGGGGAGTAAGAAGGCTGTTTTCCGAAAAATACGGACGACTCAAGCCTATAATTATTCTTGCCGGCTTCCCCTCGGCAATTCTTATGTCGGTAATTCCGTTTTTGCCGCTTCAGGGTTTAAGTTACACGGCCAAGCTTATTATTCTTAATTTTGCGTTTTCTTTGATGAATTATTTTTATCAGGCCTTTGTTAACGTAAACAGTCTTGTAACCTTTATGACCCCAAATTCTCAGGAAAGACAGAAGCTTTTCTCTATTGTTCCCATTGTTTCCGGCTTCTTTTCTTCCGCAATTTCAATGTTTTTGCCTATGCTTATTGCAACAACGGGCGGTTATCTTAATATTCGCACATACAAGGTATTCGTTCCGATTTTCTGCTTTGCCGGTATGTTTATGTCTCTTGCCGTCATAAAATGCAAAGAAAGAGTTATTGAACAAGTCGGAGAAAAACGAAAAGAAGTCACCTTCTTTAAAGGCGCAAAGCAGGTATTGCAAAATAAATATTTTTGGATAATCAACATTTCCAGTTTCCTCGGTCAATGGCAATGGCTTATAGGCAGTATGCTTTCGTGGTGGTTCATTTATTCGCTAAGAATGGAATGGTTTTCCGGTGTTGCGGCGAATATAGTCGTAATCGGAATGACTGTGGGAAATATCGCCTGTCCGATACTTACGAGCAAGTTTGAAAAACGCGATATACTGATAATTTCAAGATATGCGACATTGCTTATGGTACTTGGAATAGTTCTTGCGGTAAAACTGGAAAATATAGTTATATTTATAATAGCTATGCTCCTTAGAAACACTATTCAACCGATAGTTGACGGCGTTAACCAGGGAATAAATGCCGATGTTCAGCACTATCATCAATGGAAATACGGCGAAAGAGCGGACTCAATGAGCGGTATTTTCTCTTGGTTTATCACTCCTCTTACCGCAATTTGCGGCTACATTATGCCTTATATCTTAAAGCTTATCGGTTTTACCTCCGACTGGGACGTTCTTTACGATACCGTAATTCTCAACAAGGTATTTACGGTTTATGCCTGGGGTACAATACTTTCGATTTTCCTTTTGACAATACCGTATTTCTTCTATGATCTTACAAGAGAAAAGTATGACCAATGCATAAAAGATCTTGAACAAAGAGTAGGTATTGAGCATAACGAAGATTCCGCCGTACTCGAGGCCGAAGAGAAAGGAGCGCAGGCATGAAAAAGATAATTGTATCGGTTTTGATTCTTCTTTTTGCAGCAAGTTGTCTTACCGCTTGTTCAGTCTCGGACTTTTCCGGCAACAAAGAAATCAAATATAAAACGCACAGCGATCATGCGGCAGTTGCCGAGCTTCCTTCTGCAACCGGCGTTACGCAGCTTGTAATTGCCGACGAATACGAAGGCCTTCCGGTAACTGAAATTTCAGATTTTGCCGGGTGCAACCTCGAATATGCCGAAAAAATCACTATCGGTAAAAATGTTGAAACAATCGGAGAATGGGCTTTTACGAATAACCAAAAGCTCAAGGAATTTGTCGTTGACGAAGAAAACGAGCATTTTTGTTCGGTTGACGGGGTTCTCTTTTCAAAGGATATGAAAACGCTTTTGTTTTTCCCATGCGCAAAAAGTACTGAATATAAAATGCCGGACGAGGTCGAGACTGTACGCTCCAAAGCGTTTTACAGATGTGAGAAGCTTGAAAAGCTTACTCTTTCGTCAAATCTTAAAGCTATAGGTGAAAAGGCATTTTTCCGTTGCAGCTCAATGCAGAATTTAACTCTTCCCGATACCCTTGAAAGCATTGCCAAAGACGGTTTCGGCTATTGTTCATCGCTTACAGAAATAACACTGCCGAAAAACATCAGGGAAGTGGGTCAATATGTGTTCTTTAATTGTACTTCGCTTTTGAAAGTAACGGTTAATGCAAAAGAAAGCGATGTAAAATTTGAGAAAGATTGGCAGCCCACAAACAACGGACTTAAAATTGATGAACTTGTAATAACTTATGCTGACTGACAGGCGCTTGTAATTCATACTATTTTTACCTCCATTTTCTATTAAGCAATAAGACCGAAGCAGGAATTTATCCCCTTCGGTCTTATTGCTTATTTATTATGAATTTTAAGGAAGCTCTGATTAAATTTAAATGCTCAGGCAGGCAGCAGGCATCGCCTGCACGAGTTACACGGGTTAGATTTATGCAGGTTTTTACTCTTATACCGCGAAACGACTTGTGTTGTTGACTGCAAAAATTTTAGTCAGTGGGCATCGCCCACAGGAATTACGTGAGGAAGGTTAAGCAGGATTTTACTCTTATGCCGCGAAACGACTTGTGTTGTTAACTACAAAAATTTTTAGTCAGTAAGCATCGTCCACGGCGGTTACACAGGTAAGATTTATATAAGTCTTGATACTAACACAAATGCACGCGTAGGGGCGACCCCATGTGGTCGCCCACGGGCATCGCC